>JAYVID010000387.1:0-9691 GCA_043770525.1 Ferruginibacter sp. | reverse complement strand
AAGTAAAACCCCCATCAGCCCTATGGTCTGCAGATTGTTTTTGTGGTGCAAAACCGTAGAGCTCTATGTATGTACCCAATTTTTCTGTAATGCTCATGCCACTTGTAAGGGTGTATATAAATGTAGGTTCGGGTGTTTTACCATCCCACTCCGTACCAAGGTTGTAGGCTAAAGAAAATGTTTTGCTTAATGTATGCTGCATATTAAATCTAAAAGAAGGGGCATAATAGCTTGCTTTAAAATTGGTAGATGCAGCATTGGGAATTGCCAAATGAGCTATAAAACCTGTAGCAGGTATAATTCCTTTTTCTTCGCTTACACTTATTTTAAAGCCAACGATAGTAGGTACCAAGCCTGATACTTTATTGCCTAATGATTTTATGATATTGGTTTCGGTTATTAATCTAAATTCTACATTTTTATTTAGCCCATATTTCCAAAGTATGGTTGGTAGTGAAATTACTTTATTATTTTTATTTATATTTTCATAAGTAAATCCATTTTCTGCTTGTAGGTACCCTTTTGGAGTTATAAATGGGCATTCCGTTTGGTCTGGCCTATCAGTTTGTATAGGTTGTTGCGCCTTTAGTTGCCCAAAAACAAAAAATATACAAATTAGTAATGATATTTTTTTGAGCACATCAATTGTTTAGTTTTTTCAAAGTTAGGCATACCTAACAAAATTATCCAATAAATTTTCTTAAAAGACATTGTCATATAAAAGTCAGTTTCCCAATTGCGTAATTCATTTTCCCAATTGCGTTTTGTATTGTAAAACTTGCAAGGCAATTTTGCTTCATAAATAATTTCAAAAGAGTAAGCATATTACTCTAAAGACATAATTTTTAATACAATACATGCTATTTTGTCATATAAATGTCAAGTTTTAATTTTCAAATTTTTATTACAAAAGTCTTACATATTTGGAAGCCTTTACAAATATTTTTGCGTAAATAAAATTATTCCTTAAGAATATTTAAAAATAAAGATGGTACATCCTAAGCTGAGAATGAGTTTTTTAATAATGGGTTTTATTGTTGTAAATAAAGTGAGTGCCCAAGTATTGTTAAATAGCGACAGTTTGAAAGGCACTTTAGAAGAAATTGTAATTACTGGACAGCCGAAACCACAAACTATAAAAAAATCGGTATATCAAATAAAAGTAATAGGCAAAGAAAGAATACAAAAGCAAGCTGCTACTAAGTTGCAAGATGTACTTGCCAATGAATTAAATATACGCTTTAACCAGGATATTGCCACTGGTGGAAGTGATATAACCATGATGGGGCTAAAAGGACAAAATGTAAAAATACTGCTAGATGGCTTGCCAATAATAGGAAGGCAGGGTATAAGTAATGAAATAAACATAAACCAAATAGATATTAATAGTATAGAAAGAATAGAAATAGTGGAAGGCCCAATGAGTGTTATTTACGGAGCTGATGCACTAGCAGGTGTTATAAATATTATTACTAAAAATGCTGGCAAAACAAGTTGGAATATTACTGCAAGATTGCAAGAGGAAACAGTGGGTATAGAATATGGAACAAGCCAAGGGATACACAATCAATATTTGAGCACTACATACAAAAAAAATAAAATAGAAGTTGGAGCTGCTATAGGAAAAAATTTTTTTGGTGGTTGGAAAGGTAAAAGTATAGATAGAGAATTATTGTGGCATAAAAAAGACCAAATACTTGCTAATGGATTTGTTGGGTTTAGTACCAATAAATTTAATGTAAAATATAGGATTGATGGGTTAGATGAAATAATAACCAACCCAGGTAATTTTTTATTTGCACAACAAGCTAGTGGTGATACATTGGCAATTGATCAAGAATATTTGTCTAAACGAGTAATGCAACAACTACAGGCAAACTATACTGTAAACAATAAATTAAATGTAAACACACAACTATCCTACACCGATTTTAGTAGGCAGGTATATAGCACAACGGTAAGCAAAAAAAACGGTAGTGTACGATTAGCTGCGGGTACTAACATGCAAAGTATTATCAACTTTACTGGGCTTACATATAGAACCTCAGCAAACTATAAAATAAATACCATGTTTAATATACAAACTGGTGTAGATATAAATACGGAAACTGGCGAAGGTGAAAGATTGAAAAAAGGCACAAATAAAGTAGCAGATTACGCTTTTTTTGCAACAGGTGAGATCAATCCCACTTCAAAAATTAGTATAAGGCCTGGTGCAAGGGTTATAAAAAATTCATTATACAAAGCACCTCCAATTATACCTTCTATCAATACAAAATTTGTTTTATCAAAAAATATAGATGTTCGTTTTTCATATGCCAATGGCTTTCGCTCTCCTTCTCTGAGGGAATTATATTTTAATTTTTTTGATGCAAACCACCAAATTGTAGGTAATCCAAATTTGAAAGCAGAAATATCAAATAGTTTTACAGGATCCTTAAACTGGCAAAAAAATACCAAGAAAAAAATTAATTATACCATTGCGCTAAATGGTTTTTACAACAGTATTAAAAACTTAATTGATTACGCAATATCTGAAACTAATCCAAATGAATTTATACTTACCAATGTAAGTAGTAGTAAAACAGGAGGTATTAATGGTGCAATTACTACGAAGTATAAAAATTGGAATATAGCACTTGGTAGCGCTTACACTGGTTTTTATAATGAATATAGTGAAACAGAAAAAACGCTGCCACAAATGCAATGGAGTACTGAAGTAAACACTACTGTAGGATATAAATTTGTGAAACTTGGCTTAGATGTAAATTTATTTTACAAGCATACAGGCAAAAGACCAGTATATATTTTTAGTAATCAACAATACGTTTTGACAAGTTTAAAGGGTTTTGATTTAGCAGATTTTACCATCAATAAAAATGCTAGTAAGTATTTAACCATAAATACTGGCATTCGAAATCTTTTTAATGTAACATCTATAAATAGCAATATTGCAGGCACAGGTATACATGCTGCTAATGGTGTGCGCAATGTAGCAAATGGACGTTCCTATTTTATTGGCTTACTTTTTAATTTAAATAAATAATTTTCACTAATCAATTTAAACATATATGAACTTTACGACAAAAAAAATTGGTATAATTTTATCTTTCTTAATTATTAATTTTACGGCATGTAGAAAAAGAGATGTACCAACAGCAGATGTATTTGCAAATTTTGAAACATCAGCACTGGGCATTACTCCATCTGAAACAAGTATAACTTGTAAAGTAAAACTTACAAGTGCAGTAAAAGAAAATGTAGCCTTAACAATAAACGTTACCAACCAAAATATTTTAGCTGCTGAATTTACAACATTACCCGCAGCTAATGTTGGTAAAATAAATGCAGTTATACCTGCTGGTAATAATGAAGTAAGTATAACAATAAACAAAACAACTGGTACATTATATGATGGCGATGAAAAAGTAACACTGAACTTGGAAAGTGTGGGTGGCGGAGCTTTAGTAGGTACAACAAAACAAATTGTGATAAGTTTTGCTGAGCTTATAAGTGCTAGTGCTACGGCTACTGTAAATGGTGGTGGAGTAACTTATCCTAATAAAGTTTTTATCGACTTAAGTTCAAACAGACAAACAGGCGTGCTTCGTACCAATTGGGATTTGGGTTTTTATACAGGGGTAGATGATTTTAGGGTAATTCTAAATTCATCTAGCGCAATGATGGCAAAACAAATAAATAAAACAGACTTAGCTACTATTACTGCTGCTGATACTATTGGTTTTGGCAACGATGTGTTTTTTAACCAGGCAGCACCAACTGCTTCTTCGCTCGCCTATATTGATTATCCAAATGGTGACATAACAAGAACAGCCATTGCCACTATTGCCGCTACAGCTACAGACAATAAAGTATATATTGTAAATAGAGGCTTAGGCATTGGTGCTCCTGCTCCTAACCGTGGTTGGAAAAAAGTTAGGATTATTCGCAACGGTACAGGTTACACTTTGCAACATGCAGATATCGCTTCTACAACATTTACTACTGTAGAAATTACTAAAGAGGATGCTACTTTTTTTAAATACATATCTTTTGAAACAGGAGCAGTTACAATAGAGCCGCTAAAGAAAAAATGGGATATAGCATGGACATACTTTAGCAATGCAACCAATTTTGGAGCTGGTGAAGTGCCTTACTTATTTCAAGATGTAATTATACAAAATAGAAATGTGCAAGTAGCGCAAGTACTAGTTGCTACAAAACCATTTGTAGATTTTACCGAAGCTGATTTGCCAGCTCTATCTCTATTAAGCCCACAAAATACAATAGGAAGTACTTGGAGAAGTGGCGGTGGCCCTACCACACAACCTGCTGTAAGAACTGATAGGTATTATATTGTAAAAGATGGTGATAATAATTTTTATAAAATACGTTTTACTTCGCTCACACAAAATAGTGAAAGAGGTTATCCTGCTTACGAATCTGTTTTGGTAAAAAAAGGATAGAAAACATTTTACCAGAAAAAGCTACCTCACTAAATTGGAGGGCACTTAAAAAGTAGTAGTTTTTAAAAAGAGACTGTTTTCTTAAAAGAAAACAGTCTCTTTTCTTTGGCACATTCGAGTAGGTGATGGATAGCATTTTTATCCAGACGATTCTCAGAGCTTATATTTAATCCTAAAAAAAGTCATTTTAATTTTGTGGGCTTTTTCAGTGCCCTCCTAAATTGAGGTAGCTTTTTTATTTAATAAAACTTTTCACTCGTTTTTTCTATTCCGCTTTGCGAAATTGCATTTCTAAATTTTTGATATGTGTAATTTTAAAATTATCATTTTTGTATCAAATAAACATATTAGAATGATGAATAAGATTAAATTGATTTTAAATTTATTAGTTTATCATTCTATTACAAATTCAAAGACCTCATAAGGAAAAGAAAATAAATTTTATAGTACCAAAAGGTTAAATCATTTTTCCCGAATATGAAAACTGTTTTCCCGATAGCTATACCTTTTAAAATGATAAGTAAAGACTTTTGCTACTTAAATAAAAAGTAGATGTATAGAAAAATTAGCATAGCAATTTGTATATTGTTTTTGCAAAATAAAATTTGTATAGCACAAATAAAAGCCATAAAAATTGTAGAAGATACGATACACATAAAAAACCTACAAGACATAACAGTGGTAGGGCGAAACAGCAAAAGTGATTACCAACAAATGCCCGAAATTGTTGGTACAAATATTTATGCAGGTAAGAAAAATGCTTTAATTGTAATGGACAATGTGCAAGGCAATGTAGTAACCAATACCATGCGGCAAGTATTGGCAAAAGTGCCTGGTATTCACATTTGGGAGAGCGACCCAAGTGGCATACAGATTGGTATTGCTGCTCGTGGGCTTAGTCCAAATAGAAGCTGGGAATTTAATGTACGCCAAAATGGATATGATATAGCCGCAGATCCTTTTGGATACCCCGAAGCATATTACAATCCTCAATTACAAGCCGTGCAACGCATAGAAATTGTAAGAGGACAAGGCGCTTTACAATACGGCCCACAGTTTGGAGGCATGGTAAATTATATTTTACGCAATGGTAGCGAAATAAATAAACCCATAGAATTTGAAACGCAGCAAACCATAGGCAGCCATGGTTTATTTAATAGTTACAATGCCATTGGTGGCAAAAAAGGTAAAGTAAATTATTATAGTTTTTTTGATCATAGAAATGGACATGGATGGAGAGAGAATAGCAGATATTTTACCAACTCGGGCTATGGTACAGTGAGTTATCATTTCACCAAAAAGTTTACGTTAACTGCCGAAGTAATGCGTTCAAATATTCGCAGCCAACAACCTGGAGGGCTAACAGATGCGCAATTGCAACAAGATGCACAACAAAGTTTTAGAAGTAGAAACTGGTTTAATATTACATGGACAACACCTGCCATCATAGCCAATTATACCATAAATGACCATACAGTTTGGAACACAAAATTGTATGGTACTATTGGAGATAGAAATAGTGTAGGTTTTTTACAATCTATAATCGTAAAGGATAGTATAAATGCAACCACACAATCGTACAATAATAGAACAGTAGATATAGATAATTACAGAAACTATGGTTTGGAAAGTAGAATACTTTCGGATTACACTTTGGGTAACTTGAAAAACACATTTGCAGGTGGTATTCGTTTGTATAGAGGTGCAACTTTTAGGAGAACAGGCGGGAAGGGAAGTACAGGTAATGATTACGATGTAACCACAACAGGTGTTTACCAAAGAGATATACAATTTGAATCTAAAAATGCAGCTATTTTTGTAGAAAACATATTTCGAATAAACAAAAAAATATTGTTGATACCTGGCTTACGATATGAATGGCTACAGGGTGCAGCTAGTGGGCGAAATGGTTTTACAACAGCTGGGCAAGAAATAATTTTACAAAATATAAAACGTAGCCGTAGTTTTTTACTGGCGGGTATTGGTGCAGAGTATCATGTAACAAACACTACAGAAATATATGCCAATGCAGCGCAAGCATACCGCCCTATACAATTTGCAAACCTACAAGCTCCACCTACCACCGATATTATAGACGATAACTTGAAAGATGCAAAAGGATACAATATTGATATAGGCTATAGAGGAAAAATAAAAAATTATATACAATTTGATGTGAGTGGTTTTTATTTGCAATACAACAATCGTATAGGTACAATAACACCTACAGGCACAAGTGTGAGGCTTGTTACTAATGTAGGCTCTAGTACGAGCAAGGGTTTTGAGGGTTATGCAGAAATTAATCCCATAAAGGCATTGGTAAAAAACAACAAGTTTGATATGATTATTTTTGGATCATACAGTTATACAAATGCCATTTATAGTGGCGACCATAAAGATGCATCTACCAAAGGAAAGCGTGTAGAGAATGCACCAAAAAATATTTTTAGAGGAGGAGTAACACTAGGATACAAAGAATTATTATTCACCACACAACTAAGTAGTGTAGGTGCTACATACAGCGATGCAAATAATACAGAAACCCCAACAGCAAATGCACAAAATGGATTGATACCTTCTTATACAGTTGCAGATATTTCGGCTGCCTATAAATTAGTAAAAGGCATAAAAATAAAAGCAGGATTGAATAATGTTTTTAATACAACTTATTTTACTCGGCGTGCAGGTGGTTACCCTGGCCCTGGTGCATTACCTGCGGATGGTAGAACATTTTTTGTGAGTGTAGGGGCGAAGTTTTAAAAGGAAAATAAGCCACGAATGCACGAATATTTATTCATGTATTTGTAGCTAAATTATATGTGTCTGACACCTGTTGAAATCTCCAATAATTTATAAACTTTAAAAGAGGTGTCTGACACATATAATTTACAGCTTATTTTTTATACCAACCTTCTCGTATTTTTCTTGTAATCTAAATATTGCTGCCCATGTTGCCCATGCAAAAAAACTTCTTCTAACCTAATTTGTATTTGTATAATAAAGTAAGTGGCTACTGCAGTAAAAAAACTTAGCGCATTGGGTATTATTAAAAATATCCCTACCACACTTATTATCATTCCTAGGAAAATGGGGTTTCGGCTCATAGAAAAAATACCCTTGGTTACCAAATCGGTTTTATTTTTTTCATCTATACCTATACGCCAATTTGTACTCATTTGGTATTGTGCTATGGCTATCCATATTAAAGAAATATGAATAAGCACTAGCCCTACAAATTGTATTTTATTATTTTCTAAAAATAAAATGGGTGCACAATATTGGTATGCTGTATTACCATAAGAAAATAACAATACCGTTACAAAAAGTAAGCCTATTAGTATTTTCATTACAAAGCCAATATAATCATGTGCATTATCTGCCTTGCCAAATGTAATGGGATTAATACCTGTGGCTTTGTATGTTTTGTAGGTGGGGATTACAAATGCTAATAATAAATAAAGTAGTAGGTAAATGGGGAGGTATAGTTTTAGGAATGTTTGATTCATAATTAAGCGATGATAGAAATGATGTTTTTATTTTGAAACCTTGTTTTTTCAAAAATAATTATTCTACTAATTATTAAAATAAAAGAAAGGAAAAATTATTTATTTAGTTCTTTTACCCCTATTGCTTTTAAATTTAATTCCACAAAAGTTCTTCATCCCAATTTGCTTTTAAACCAAGTGCATTTGGATCTACTGAAGGGTATTTTTTTATGAGAGATTTAAGTTGCGTTGCAAAAGTATTTTCGGGTACAATAATGTTTAGTAAATATCTCATAATGCACAAGTGCAAATATATTCTTTGTGTATCTGTTGGTACATCTTTTACCCACCTAAATGGAGGTTTCGGTAAAATTTTTGGTGTTCCTGGTAGATTTTTATTCCATAGCCTGCTGTGATGTGCACAATAATTTCGAATTTGAGCTATTGTGTGTAGCCAACTTGGTAAGTAAGTATGATTTACGGCACCTAACTCTTCTGCAATAATTTCTTTTGACTTTACTGTGTGTTTTAGGTTTCCATACAATTTAGATAAAGAACCAAAACTTGTCAATTCTAATGTTTTCCATGCTGGGGGGAAACGTAAATCATCTTTGTATTTTTTATTATGCTCCTTGATAAAAATATCTTTTGAACGTTCTACTTCTTCTTGTATGCTAGCTAATGTTTGAATTAAAGCCTTCGTGTCTTGAAAAATTGTTGTGTTTTGAAACCACCAAGCATCAAATTCATGTGACAGATGGTAAATGAGTTTTGTGCGAAGGCTTATTTCTATTTTTTCAATTACATCAAACAATAATATTCTCAATTCACAATCAAAATTATACAAACTTATTACATCATCAAATGTACTCTCAGGCTTAAAGCAATGATTAATTTTATCGGATTGCATAGGCCACCAATATCCTGCAAGCCTGTAATAACTTATGTTAGCAAGATAATGCTTTGCTGTTTCAATATTGTTAATAGTAAGCCCACGCTCTATCAATTGAGCTATGTGTTCTTCGATAGTACAAACTTTTTTGGAGTATATCATTTAAAAACTACTTTGCTTTAATGTAGTTTCAAATATAGCAATATAATAGAAATGGTGACGGTATAAAAGCAAAAGCCTCGCCCTGGGACGCTGATCTTAAGGGTAGCGTGGCGAGTACTGTTGGTACAAAGATAGGATTTTATTTTAATTTAGTTACAACTTTGTAACAACTTTGTTGATTTATAGCTTTACATATTACATCATACTTACAAAAACAGCTAATAGAGTCTCATTTAAAATACTCTCTAATTCAATACCTCCAAAACTCTTGAAAGTATTTTATTTCAATCTAGTGCATAATCTCCTCCATAATAAAAGCCGAAAAAAGATATACTGTTGAACGGAGCGTCGCCCCCTACGCAAGCATAGGGGCAAGCACCGAAGCTCCATCAAGGTACTTCTGCCCATAAACAAACCTCACCCCCGCCTCTCTCCCACAAAAAAGCGGGACAGGCGACAGAGAGGAGCTAGGCTTCAATAATAGAAAGCAACTTCAAAGTATCGTAGACTAAAAGTCCCTCCTTCGGAGGGATTTAGGGAGGTTTTTTTTGGATTTACAGCCCCTAAACCCTACCTTTGCGGCAAATTTTGAAACCTCAAGTATAATAATACATCAATATGGCAAGTACAGGTAAAGTAAAATCAATCATTGGAGCCGTTGTGGACGTGCAGTTTGGCAACGAAGG
>JAYVID010000386.1:0-15964 GCA_043770525.1 Ferruginibacter sp. | reverse complement strand
CATATAAAAATTCATTAAATTCAAATATGCAATCTGCAATACCATACTTCCATTCAAATTCAAAATGCAAACTGTTTTTTTTACCATCAGCTTGCAAAGATTCTAATCCTCTATCTGTACCTATCCAAATTATTTCATCTTTAGAAATATACACTGTTCTTAACCCAAGGCAATCCAAACCAGTTCGGGTATCATGTACTTCAATACTATTTCCATTATAACAGGCTAAACCTGCGGGAGTGGACATCCATATTCTACTTTGTTTATCTTGTATAGCATTATGCACTTGCTCATTAGGTAAGCCTTGGTCACTATTTATTGTTGCTATATTTAAAAACATTTCTAATTTTTATGAAAGTTTAAATCTCTATTTACTTTTTATGGTATTTAGTAAAAGTTTAAAATATGAAGGAAGTTACATCTTCAATAACATAAACTTTTAACCATTATATTATTTTTTCAATATTGGTAAAATAAATTTTGTACGATTTGCACCACCATGGTAAATCTTAATATTAGATTTAATATAATCTTTCTCCCCTGCTTTATATATATTTAAAAACTGCTGCGGATTGCGGTCTGCAAGTGGAAACCAACTGCTTTGCAACTGTATCATTATGCTATGACCTTTTTTAAATGTATGTGCAATATCGGGTAATGCATATTTTACATTCGTAATTTTATTTGGTATAAATGCCTCCGGTTTTTCAAAGCTGTTTCTATATTTTCCTCTCATTATTTCTCCACGTACCAGCATTTCATAACCACCCATAGGGTATTCTTTGTTATTGTTTTTAGTTCCATTTGGGTAAGCAAAATCATCAGGAAAAACATCTATTATTTTTACAACAAAATCCGCATCAGTGGTTGAAATCGAAGTAAAAATATCAGCTATTATAGCACCTGCAACGGTTACATCATTTTCTAAAATATTGGTTTTAAAAGTTAACACATCTGGTCTTCTTTCAGCAAATCGTTGGTCGTCCGTCATGTATTCTCGTGTACGACTATTGTGTACATCTTCTGTATAAGGCACAGGGTGTGCAGGATCGCTTGTATATTCAAAAAATCCTATTTTATTATTTGATGTACCAAAAACCAATTTTCCATCACTACCAATTTTCAATTCCTTTTGCTCTACCTCCACAGCAGGCCACTGTTTCAATTTCCTCCATTCATTTTCTCCAGTAAAAAAAATATTTGCTTCTGCTATTTCAGCAGCCGTTCCTATCCCTTTTAAATGATAATTAAAAAATGGTACTTCTATATTTGTTTGATAATATTCAGCAGTATTACTACCAAATCTTACATTACCTAAAAAGCTGCCTTCATTGCTCCATTGCCCATGATACCAAGGCCCCATTACAATGCTTGAGTTGGTAGAGGGGCTCTGTTTTTCGCATGCTTTATATGCATTCCATGCTCCCCAGCAATCTTCGGCATCAAATACACCACCTACCCAAAGCATAGCAGGTTTTACATTGTACAAGCCATTGCGTGCATTGCGTGCTTGCCACCAAGCATCATAGTTTGGGTGCTCCATCATTTGATGCCAAAATTTAATGCTGTCGCCAATTATTTTAGCCAAGTTTTTGGGAGTGCCATTTTCTAAATAAAATTTATAATTATCTTTTATTTTAAAAGTGTAGCCTGTGCCGTATCCTTTTGTAGGCTTGGGGTGGGGCTTACCAAAAGTAGGGTAAAACCCAAACCCATCCATTGCAAAAAATGCACCATTGTGATGAAAATCATCGCCAATAAACCAATCCGTTACCGGTGCTTGAGGCGAAACTGCCTTTAATGCAGGATGCCCACTTAATGCTGCTTCTGTACTATAAAAACCTGGATATGAAGTACCCATTACACCTACATTTCCATTGTTATTTTCCACAGTTTTTACCAACCAATCTATGGCATCAAACGTATCGCTGGCTTCATCTATTTCATTGCCTTTTTTGTTTTTATTAAATGGTCTCACATCTTCAAAGTCTCCTTCGCTCATGTAGCGTCCTCTTACATCTTGTATTACAAAAATGTAATTCTCTTTTATGTATGCAGCTTTATAACCAACCCATATAGGTAAATATTTATCTTCTCCATAAGGTGAGCAAGAGTAGGGTGTACGAGTCATTAAAAACGGGTGCTTTTCTGTATTGTCTTTTGGGGTATAAATTGCTGTAAACAATTTTATACCATCTCTCATTGTAATGTAAACTTCCTTTTTTGTATAATTTTCTTTAAAGTATGCTTCATTTATTTCTTGTGCTGCCGTACAAAAAGAAATACTTAAAAAAGCAATAAAAGATAGTATTTTGTGCATGATTATTTTTTTAGATTTTCAA
The DNA here is from genome assembly GCA_043770525.1 of Ferruginibacter sp. GTDB lineage: Bacteria > Bacteroidota > Bacteroidia > Chitinophagales > Chitinophagaceae > Ferruginibacter. The sequence goes on along the minus strand of JAYVID010000386.1, from coordinate 13,622 downwards.
ATTTAATAAAACAAAACCGCTTTGGTATGAATAATGATGAAAGGTTAATTGAAAATTTTTTTACCGCTTTTCAAAAGCTAGATTATAAAACTATGAACGCTTGCTATAGCAAAGATATAGCGTTTTATGACCCCATGTTTGAATTACTTAAAGGAGATGAAGTAAGGTATATGTGGGAAATGCTTTGTACCAATTCTAAAAACTTTTCGCTCACTTTTGATAGTATTAAAAATTTAGAAGATGGTTATTATACCTGCAATTGGTGTGCTTCGTACGATTTTTCAAAAACGGGTAGGAGGGTTGTAAACAAAATTAAAGCACATTTTAAAATTGAAAATGGACTAATTATTGAGCACAGCGATGCTTGGAGTATTCAAAAATGGAGCGAACAAGCAATAGGAATAATGGGTAAATTATTTGGCTGGGCAGGCTTTTTTAGAAAAAAATTAAAGAATACTGCAAAGCGAAATTTAATGAACTTTATAGCCAAGAAAATGGAGTAATCTTAACTTGCTTTTGCATGTGGTGCTTCATCATAACCATACATGCGTTGTACTTCTTTTACAAATTTTTCTATGTCTGCATCATTGGTATCAGCATCATAGCTTTGTTTTAAGTTACCATCAAAAAAGAAAATTACTGTTTGATAAAACCTAGCAGTAACACCACCTTTAAACTCTTTTATAATTTCATAACAGTTGCTGCCTGTTTCTCTGTTTATAAGTTTCATTAGTACTTTACCTTGATAAATAGATAAATCTTTTAGTGGAGTTGTAAATTCTTTCTTTAGCTCTTTTTCTCTAGATTTAATATAAGTTTTTCTCTGTGCTTTATCTGTAACACCCACTAGTTTTGCGTTTATGTCGTTCATTACCATACCTGCCCTGCGTGCAAATGGATAAGTTACATAAACTGCATTTCTAAGTCTATTGTATTTTGCCAAAGCGGCTTTTTGAGCTTGCGTAAGTACTGCTTTTAAGTAAACATAATCAAGCGTTTTTATAGATATGGTATCTCCTTCGTAAATAATTGCTCTACTCATAATCGTATCAGCAGTACTTACATTTTTTGCTACTATAATGTGTGAATTTTGAGTACTGTCTTGCATTTGTGCATACAAATTATTTATACCAAAAAATAGTATAAAAAGAGTACAGTAAAATTTTACAAAGCGCAACATTGTTTTTAATATAAAATAGGTTTGTATAAAGGTCTACTTTTTATAGTAAAATTGAATAAAAGTAACCATCTATAAGTGTTAAAATTATGAAAAGGCTAGTATTTAAACGAAGAAATTAACTATTTAGTACTATGCATTTGCTAATAAAAACATATAAAATACAAATAAAGTACCTAAACCAAGTATAAGTATGGATTGTAATTTGGTAAAATTACCTCTTTGTAACATGCTCAATAGCAAACCAGCAGCCATTATTACCAACCCTAGCCATACCAAATTTATAAAGGGGAAAACGTAGGCTTTTACGGTTACAAAATCTATTAATTTATCTGATTCTTTAATACCCAGTTTTATTTTTCTATTCTCCCCTACGCCATTAAATCTTAGGAACATATTTTGTGCATACACCGTATCATCTACATTTACTACACCCATACTATCTACAATTATAGAAGGGGCTGCGTTGTAATGAAAGGTATCTTTACTAGTAATTTTTAGCTTTGCAGTAAGCGATATGTGGTCTTTATCATTGTTTTTTAAAACCGATTTTGCATTTTTCTCTACATCTGCCAAAATCATATAACCATTGCTATAAAAAGCAGTATCCCCAATACCTATTAAAATTTCTTTAAACTTAAATGTATCATCTACAGCAGCTTTATTTGGAGCATAAGACACATAAGTAAAAATATCTTTAAACAAATACGATTTTGTATCTGGGTTACTACTCATGTTATTATCCTTCATCTGATAAATATCTGGCTGTAGCACAAAATGCTCTTCTGTTTTTTTTGAAGTTTTATCAATTCTTACAAAATCTAAATTATAATACTTTCTACCTTTTTCATTACCTGCAGAATCGGTTAAGTAAGTTACTTTATAATCTAACAAACTTGCTGGTACCTGTCTCAACAAAGTAAGGTTTTCCCTTGGGTTGTCTACTTCTTTTGTCATGGGGTCTTTACCACTACTGGGTAAGGTAATACCATTTATACTGCTATTGCTTATCAATTTTTTATTGGCAGATGATATTAAAATACCTACCAGCATAAGCATAAACCCAGCGTGTGCTATAGGGCTACCAGCTTTCATTATTTTCCCTTTTTGCACTATCCATACATAAGCAGCATTTGCAATGGTAGAGTAGGTTACAGCAAACATAGCAACATAAATGGCTATTAAAAAACCTGTGCCATGTTTCTCATAAGTAAATGGATAAACATAAGCAAGCAAACCAGTAATAACCAAAGATAAAATAGTAGGTGCAGCTATTTTTTTTAGTACATATTTAGTATCCGTATTTTTATATTTTAAATATTGCGTAATAGCGGTAAGAAACCCTATAATAATAGCTACTAAAACCATTATTTTATTGTACGAAAATTCTACATCTTCTGGAGGTGCTATTTTAGAGCCAAAAATTTTATTAAAAACTGGCACCGATGTTTTTGCAATAATAAATATACTGGTTAGAAAAAACACCAATGAGCCAATATACATCCAAAACTCTCTTGTGTTGCTGTTTTCTTCTTGATATATGGTTGGTATTTTTTTGTAATTTTTAAAAAATAAATAAAAAGCAGCAATGGTAAAGGTTAATAAAAAACTAAGTATTAATCCATTCATTGCTTTAAATGCTATGAGCGTACCAAAAATTGTAAAAGAAATTTCTTCTCCTGTTTCAGTAAATGCATGTACAGAAGTATCCCCCAGCACACCCGTACGTGTAAGAAAAGTAGAATACAAAATAAAAATAAATGTAAGAAAAGCAAATAAATAACTAGCTCTTAAACTATGCCCAGTGGCTTTGTATATTACCATTGTGTGCATGCCCGCTACCAATAATAACCATGGTACCAACACTGCATTCTCTACAGGATCCCAAGCCCAATAGCCACCAAAGTTTAATGATTCATAAGCCCATTTTCCACCCATCATAATACCCACACCTAGTATACATGCACACATAAGGGCATAAGGTAAAGCTGGTTTTACCCAGTCACTATACCGTTTGGTTTGTATACCTGCATAAGCATAAGCAAATGGAATGATGGTACTTGCAAAACCTAAAAATAAAATAGGAGGGTGTATTACCATCCAGTAATTTCTAAGCAATGGATTTAAACCCATACCATCTTTTACAAAGCTGAGGTAATCTGGCCTATTAAAAATGGGTGCTTGTATTTCATTTCTGGTAAGGGTAAAAGGGCTATTCCCTATTTTTATATTGCCAATATAAATACCCAATATCATCATCATTAAAAAAAACTGTGCAAGGCTTACCACACTCATTACGGGTGCTTCCCATTCTTTACTTTTTCTTATTAATAACATACCTAGTACACAATGCCATATTGCCCATAGCAAAAAACTACCTTCTTGGCCTTCCCATATACAAGCCAATAAATACTTATAATCTAGCTCAAGCGATGCATGTTTATAGGCATACATATATTCAAACAAATGATTGGAGCATATATATATTATAGAAGAAAAAACGATAAGTATGCTTACAACCTGTATGTAAAATGATATACGAGCAAGGGCTAACCAATTGTTTGCATCGCTATTTGTATTAGCTTTTAAAGCAGTTGTATTTTTTGCAGCTAAATAATAAGAAACAGTAGCAATAAGTGCTGCTACGAAAGCTAGTAATATAAAAAAATGACCAAATTGTCCTATAAATAAGTGTTCTCCTTCAAATTTCATTATCACATAATTGTGTCCAAAAAATTATTTCATTGATACTTGTTCTTGTACATTTTTCTCCAAGTTTTTTTCATCGTCTTTGTACTTACTTGGGCATTTTAGTAAAATGTCGCTGCACTCAAAATGTTCTCCTGTCATTTTCCCTTTCATTACCAACCGCTCACTTTTTTCAAGGTCTGCTGGCTTGCTGTTGTGAAAAACTACTTTTGTTTCGCCACCCAAGCTATCTACGGCAAAGAAGGTTAAATAGTTGGGATTTTTTATGGGATCATAAGATACAGGCTTGGTCTTATCAAGTTTTGCAATTACATGCACAAACTTACCTTTTTTAGATTGTGCAGACTGTATGGTATCGTAGGTTGAAAAATCAGCTGCATTTGTACCAAAACTAATTAAACCCACTATTAAAATTGCAATAACCACTAAAGCAACAATATGTGTTTTTTTCATCGTATTTGTATAAAACACAAAGGTAACTCAATTGGGGCATCTATAAAATGTATGGAGGTATTTAAATTTTTTAATGGGGCAATAATATCTATAAAACTACAAGCATTTATAAAATGAAAAAGCAGGTTTTTTCAAAAATACCAACTCTTTTTAACTATTCACTTTTTGTTTCTACTTCTTTTTCTTCTGCATTCATATCTCTAAAACGTTCTTTTTGTTTTTTACCTTTCTTCGTTTTTTCTTCAGCAGGAAATACTTCTGGTATATTGCTTGGTATAATACTGTCTTCTTCTTCGGTTTTTTCAGTAAAATAATTGCCAAAAATATTCACCAATATTTTGGATCCATAAACGGGTCTTGCAAAACGGTTGCTCATAGCAATAATGGTAACATCTTCTTTTATCAAACGTATAAAAACAGCATTGTTGCCTCTCCACCATCCATTGTGAAAAATAATTTTTTTACCATCATCATAAATATTCATACGCCAACCAAAGCCATAGTTTTTTACCCCAGGTTTTTCATTGCTATAAGGTATATAAGCGCTGTTTTTACTAGCATTTGATAAAAATACAGAGTCTGCTAACACCCTGTCCCACAAAAACAAATCGCCCACTGTACTATAAATATTTTTATCTCCATATACTTCATCTAAATTGGTGCTACCCATTAGTCTTCCTTTCCAATCGTAGCTTTTGGTAACTTTATTAGAATCCATATTGTACCTTACAAAAGTATTCTTCATGCCTATGGGTTCAAATATGTGTTTGCGCATATATTCAGGATATTTCAGTCCACTTACTTTTTCTATAACCAAGGCTAGTAGTGCATAGTTGGTATTGTTATAAGCAAATTTTGTATCGGCAGGTACAATTGCAGAGAGTACATTTTTCTTTGTTATGAGTAAATTTAATACATCTTCATTGCGCATGTTCAATGTATCTGGCCATTTTACTTCTTTTAAAAAATGCAGGTAATTGGGCAATCCACTTCTATGGTTTAGTAGGGTTTTTATGGTTACCCCAAAATAGTTAAAATTGGGAAAGTATTTTGTAAGACTATCATTTACATTTAATTTACCTTCTTCTTGCAATTTTAAAATAGCCATTGCGGTAAATGTTTTAGAAACAGAGGCTATGTGTAATGGAGACTTATTGGTTATTGGTTTTATGCTATCCAAGCTTTCAAAACCACGGTATTTTTCAAAAATAATGTTGCCTCCCTTAGCTACTAATATACCACCATTAAAACCCGAGGGTAACAAGGAGGTATCGTAATATTGTTTACAAGCATAAAATATTCTATCTCTTTCAATGTTATCTAGTGCAGTAGGGGCTTTTATTTTGTATAAAATAACAGGCTCTTTTGGCTTTTGTGCTGCGGGCTCATTATCTGTTTCGCTAGATGAGCAAGCCGTTAAAAATAATATTGCTAGGGCAAATAAGAAATGTTTTGGGTGACAATTAAGCATAAGGGGCAATCAATTTTATAAAAATAATTTTTACCTGTTTTTTTTAACAACAGCTAAAAGATATATTTGTGCAAAATAAGGACTTTATACAATGGCAGATAAAAAAATTACCAGTTATCCTAAAGAAAAGATAAATATTCTTTTTTTAGAGAACATAAGTGAATCCGCAGCAGCTCAATTTACAGATAGTGGATATGCATCTGTAAAAAAGATTACGGGTGCATTAAGTGAAGCAGAGCTTATAAAAGAAATAAAAAATGTACACATTTTAGGAATAAGAAGTAAATCGCTCATTACAAATAATGTATTGCAAGCTGCTACTAAGATACAAGCCATAGGTTGTTTTTGTATAGGCGTAAACCAAGTAGACCTTGAGGCTGCTGCAGCCAACGGAGTGGCGGTATTTAATGCACCTTATAGTAATACCAGGAGTGTAGCAGAATTGGTAATTGGTGCTTCTATAATGCTCATAAGAAAAATTGTAGATAAAAATACCGCAGCACACAATGGAAAATGGATGAAAGAAGCCAGCGGAAGTTATGAGTTGCGTGGCAAAACCCTTGGTATTATTGGCTATGGTTATATTGGTAGCCAAGTAAGTGTGCTAGCAGAAGGGTTGGGCATGAAAGTAATTTTTTATGATACAGAAACAAAATTACCATTGGGCAACGCCAATGATTGTAAATCATTGAAAGATTTATTGCAGAAATCAGATATTGTTACACTACATGTACCAGAAATAAAATCTACCCAAAACCTAATAAATAAAACAACTTTAGCACAATGTAAAAAAGGTGCTATTATCATCAACTATGCAAGGGGTACTGTTGTAGATTTATCTGCATTAAGAAAAGCAATATTAGATGGGCATATAAACGGAGCAGCCATTGATGTTTTTCCAGTAGAGCCCGAAAAAAATGGTGATGCCTTTGATAGTCCTATGCAAGATTTACCCAATGTAATACTTACCCCTCATATTGGTGGCAGTACGCTGGAAGCTCAAAATAATATTGGTGTAGATGTGAGCTCAAAATTATTTAATTATCTTGAAAAAGGAATAAGTACTGGCTCACACAGTATACCAGCATTGGCTTTACCACCGCAAGAAGGTGCACACCGCATACTACACATACACAACAATGTGCCGGGTGTATTGAGCGAAATAAATACATTGCTAAGCAAGCATAAAATTAATATACTGGGTCAATATCTTAAAACTACTGAAGCTATTGGATATGTAGTATTAGATTTAGATAAAAGCCTTAGCAAAAATGCAATGGAGCTTTTAAAAGATGTGAAGGGTACAAGAAAGGTGAGGGTTTTGTATTAAAATAAAGAGTAAAAAAATTATCTACTTTTAATAGAATATTGTTTATGAAAAAAATATTTTGAAATGCCAACCATCAAAAACTACCTTTCCCTCATAAAATTTTCGCATACCATTTTTGCAATGCCTTTTGCTTTGATTGGGTTTTGTTTGGGGATTAAATCTTTGAAAAAAATTCCAAATACTGAAAATGTAATTTCATATTATCCACAATCAAATTTTGATAAAATAATCTTCTACTTTTTATATAATTGGCACATTTTTGTACTAATTATTCTTTGCATGATAACTGCCCGTTCCGCAGCCATGGCCTTTAATCGCTACCTTGATAGGCAATTTGATGCAAAAAATCCCCGTACCGCCATTAGAGAAATACCCGCAGGAATTATCTCAGAAAAAAATGCTTTGTTTTTTACTATTTTAATGTGTGTGCTTTTTATTGTTTGTACTTTTTTTATTAATAGTATTTGTTTTTACCTAAGCCCTGTGGCGTTGTTTGTTATTTTATTTTATAGTTATACAAAGCGGTTTACTTTTTTATGTCATTTAGTATTAGGTGTGGGGCTTAGCCTTGCGCCTATAGGAGCGTACCTTGCGGTTACGGGTGTATTTGCTTGGTTACCTATTTTATTTTCTATAGCTGTGGTTTGTTGGGTAAGTGGTTTCGATATTATTTTTGCTTTGCAAGACGAAGCTTTTGATAAAGAAAATAATTTGTACTCTATGCCATCTGTGTTGGGTAAAGCAAAGGCATTGCACATTTCAGAAGTGCTACATGCTGTTGCAGCTTTGGCAATTTGCTATGCAGGTTATTATGGGCATTTTGGATGGTTGTATTGGGTGGGTGCTACGGTGTTTTGTGGCATGCTTATTTACCAGCACCTTATTGTAAAGCCTAATGATTTAAGTAGGGTTAATATTGCATTTATGACTGCCAATGGTATTGCATCGGTAGTGTTTGCGGTATTTGTAATTGCAGATATGTTTTTTTAGTTTCACGCAAAGGAGCAAAGGAGCAAAGTTCGCAAAAGTATTAATTAGCCATTTTTTTAGTTTCACGCAAAGTTGCAAAGGAGCAAAGTTCGTAAAAGTAATAATTAGCCATTTTTTTAGTTTCACGCAAAGTGGCAAAGGAGCAAAGTTCGCAAAAGATTATATTAATTTATTTTAAAATTAATAATTAGCTATTTATTTAAATATGCATTTTTATCACTTCCTTCTTCTTTTAATAGTTTTTTCTTCAAAGTCTAGAGATTGGGTTGAGGGTTTTCATATTTTTGTCTAACTTACCTTTCTAAATTTACCCTTTATGCTCCGCAGAAATTTCATTAAAAATGTAGGTATTGCTTCCTCAGGTTTTATTTTATTGCCCAATGGTAATTTGTTTGCATTAGATAATATGCCAAACGTAAAAGTGAGAATAGCCATTATAGGCACAGGTTTGCGTGGTCAAGATCATTTAGAATTATTGCTTCGTAGAGATGATGTAGAAGTAGTAGCCTTGTGTGATATAAGCGATATTATGATAAAATCTGCCAAAGAATTGGTAACAAAGTTTAAGAAAAAAATGCCTGAGATTTTTACAGGCGATAACTACACCTACAAAAAATTATTAGAAAAATATAAAGGTATAGATGGTATTGTAATAGCTACACCTTGGGAGTGGCACAAGCCCATGATTATAGATAGCCTAAATGCGGGCATAAAATATGTAGCAAGTGAAGTAATTATTGGTATTACCCTACAAGATCATTGGGATGTGGTGCATGCCGCAGAAAAAAACAATGCGCATGTAATGATGTTGGAAAATGTGTGTTATAGAAGAGATGTAATGGCGGTACTAAATATGGTGCGTCAAGGTATGTTTGGAGAGTTGATACATTTGCAAGGGGGCTATCAACATGACCTCCGTGAAGTAAAATTTAATGATGGTATAAATCCTTATGGGTATGGGGTAGAGTTTGGTGAAAAAGGTTTTAGCGAAGCCAAATGGAGAACAGAACATAGCGTACATCGAAATGGAGATTTGTATCCCACACATGGAGTTGGCCCTGTAGCAAATTACATTAATATAAACAGAGGTAATCGTTTTACATCGCTGTGTTCCTTTAGCAGCAAGGCTCGTGGCTTGCACAATCATATTGTAAAAAAAGGTGGAGCTGCACATGCAAATGCAAAAGTGGAATTTAAGTTAGGCGATGTGGTTACTACTAATATTAATTGTGCCAATGGCGAAACCATTTTATTGCAGCACGACACCAACCTGCCAAGACCATATTCGCTGGGCTTTAGAGTACAAGGCACAGAAGGTATTTGGATGGATGTAAACAAAGGAATATACATTGAAGACAAAGCTGCAAAAGCTCACAGATGGGATGATGCAAAAATGTGGTTAGATAAATACGACCATCCACTTTGGAAAAAATATGAATCGGCTGCAGAAGGAGCAGGGCATGGTGGCATGGATTTTTTTGTAATAAATAGTTTTGTAGAAAGTATAAAAGCAAAACAACCTACACCACTAGATGTGTATGATGCGGCTGTGTGGAGTGCCATAAGCCCACTGAGTGAGCAGAGTATTGCATTGGGGAATGAAACAATTGAATTCCCTGATTTTACAGGCGGGCAATGGATGTATAGAAAACCAATATTTGCTTTAAATGATAATTACTAAGCTTGCATGTTTCAATCCATCTTACATACTTTTAATATACACGAAAGTTATTCTATAGAAAAGATAAGCGTAGGTTTAATTAATGAGACTTATAAGCTTACAACTATTTATGATGAGTCTTATATTTTACAAAAAATAAATGACTCTATTTTTAAAAACCCTTTTGCAATCGAAGAAAATATAAAAGTTATTTCTGATTTTCTTTCAATACATCATCCTAATTATTTATTTACCACACCCATTGCATTGGCTAATGGCAAACAATTACTGCATATTGAAAATGAAGGCTATTTTAGATTGTTTTTTTTTGTAGAAAATAGCAAGTCGTATAATGTTGTAAGCAATGCTGAGCAAGCGTTTAAAGCTTCTGCACAATTTGGGAAATTTACTAGGCTATTATCCAACATCGATATCAATACACTTCAAACCACGCTACCTAATTTTCATAATTTGCCTTTGCGTTTTACTCAATTTGAAGATGCTTTACAGAATGGAAATAAAAATAGAATAGCTGAAGCTACAAATGAAATTGACTTTTTATTAGCACAAAAAAATATTCTAGCCACTTACAACTCAATAATCTCAAACCCGAATTTTAAGCAAAGAGTTACACACCACGATACCAAAATAAGCAATGTATTGTTCAATAAAAATGACGATGCACTTTGTGTAATAGATTTAGATACCGTAATGCCAGGCTATTTTATAAGCGATGTGGGAGATATGATGCGTACCTACTTATGCCCCGTAAGCGAAGAAGAAAATGATCTGTCAAAAATAGACATTCGAAAAGATTTTTATGATGCCATCATAAATGGCTACCTAAGTGAAATGCAAGATGAGCTTAGCGTAGAAGAGAAAAAACATTTTCATTACGCAGGTGAATTTGCTATTTATATGCAAGCATTGCGTTTTCTTACAGACTATTTAAATAATGATGAGTACTATGGAGTTACTTATGAAAAACAAAACTACAATAGAGCAAAAAATCAAATTGCATTATTGCAAAAATTCATGAATCTGATGGTGCCTTAGTTATTTTTTTCGATTTTATTTAAAAAAGAAACAAATTTTTATAATCAATTTTTGGTTCTTGAAATATGCTATCTTTTTACACTGTTTTACTTAGCTTACCTTTCTTTAAAAATGCAATTAGTTTTACAACAGATTAAAAGTAAATATCTTTATAATATTTCTATACCTATTTCCTTGTACCTAGCTAGAGCTGGGGCTGTTGGTGGGAGTTCTGTAATGAGGGTTGAAATATTATTGGCTTCGCAGATACGAATACGTTGAGACGTATTTAATTTTTCAGAAATTGAAAGTAACACTGTTTTTGATGAAGTTTCAATCATTGCTTTTTTTACTTGAACAATATCCCAATCATTATCTGTAAGCCCATGTTCGAGGTGAAGTGCATTGATACCTAAAAAACAGATATCTGCCCTTATTTCTTTAATTTTTGAAATAGCTTCACCACCTACTGTTATTTGAGAACTTTTAGACAATTTATCTCCAATTAAAATTACTTCTATATTGGGGTGTTGTAAATATTCAAATGCGGCTGGCACACTGCCAGTAAAAAAAGTCGCATGCAAATCTTTTGGTAATGCTTTTGCCATTTCAATAATGGTAGTACCACCACTTGTTAAAATAAACATTCCTTCTTTAATTAAACCAGCGGCTTTAGTAGCAATAATTTTCTTTTGTTCTAGTGCATATATATTTGGCTGGTTAAAACTATTTTGAAATGATTTAGAAAGCGCACCTCCGTGCACTTTTGTTAAAAGCCCATTATCAGATAGTTCTTGCAAATCTCTTCTAATCGTATCTTCGGAAACACTAATTGTTTCACTTAGATCTGCCACTAATACACGATTATGTAAATTAACATTGTGAACTATAAAAGCTTGTCTTTCTTTTTTTAGCATAAAATGATTTTTTTAAAACAATTTATTACTTAAAATATCTATTAAAAAAACGCATAAAAACGCATGCGCAATATAATAATAATAAACTTTAACAGCTTATTAATATTTTTTAGGAGGAGTTAATCATTTTTATGTAAAAATAAACAGCATTAAAATGCATTTGTTGCATCTTTTTTCTTAATTTGCTCACGTTATGTTCTATATGCTATAATAAATGTGATAAGTGTTTTTTACATATTATTAAAAATAGTAGAACATGATACATTAAGAAAAAATAAATTTTAAACAAAAAACAAAACCAAGCATGACAAAACTATTAAAACAAGGTAAATACCTAAAGTTTTTGATAGCCTCCCTTTTTGTAATAATGGGGATTGCATCACAAGCACAGGTAACAGTAAACGGAAAAGTTGTTGGCGAAAATGGCACTGGACTTTCTGATGTAAACATATTATCATCTACAGGTAATGGTACTATTACAGATGCTAAAGGAAACTTTAGTTTAGTATTTGCAAAAGCTGGTAAAGTAAGTATAACTGCTAGTGGTACAGGTTTAAAAGCTGTTACGAAAGAAGTAAATGCAGGGGATAATGAAGAAGTGAATTTTAAATTGGGAAAGGATGTAATGGGGTTGGACGAGGTAGTTGTTATAGGATCATCACTGAGCCAAAGCAGAAAGCAGCTTGGTAATACTGTAAATTCTATTTCTTCTAAACAACTTGCAAATACAGGTTCTGGTAACTTAAGTGCAGCATTGCAAGGTAAAGTACCAGGTGCACAAATTACACAAACAAGTGGCGATCCTGCTGGTGGAATTTCTATCCGTATGAGAGGTACAAGTAGTATTCTTGGTTCGGCAGAGCCATTGTATGTTATAGATGGTGTTATCATAAGCAACCAATCTACTAACGTTACAAACCTTAATGTAAACCCAGGTGCAGGTGCACAAACTGGTAATAACAGATTGGTAGATATTAACCCTAATGATATCGAAAAAATTGACGTTATACCTGGTGCTTCTGCAAGTGCTATATATGGTAGCAGAGCAAGCAATGGTGTAGTTTTAATTACTACTAAGAAAGGAAAATCTGGGCAAATGAAAATTGATTTTAGTACTAGTTTCCAAAGTAATTCTCTTCGTAAAAGAGTTTACATTACTAAGTATGGCAAAATGTTTGGTAATACTCGTATTACAAATGGTGATTCTTATGCATTGGGAAATATTTCTAACAAACCAAACAACTATCCTGTTACAGGCGGTCAAACAATTTATACAAGACCGTCGGATAACGCAGTAAGAACTTTTGCTACAGATTTAGTTGATGTGCAACGTTACGATTATCAAGATGATTTATTTCAAAGAGGTTTAGGTACAGACAATCATATATCCTTAAGTGGTGGAAACGAAAAAGGTAGATATTATTTCTCTGGTGGTTTTTACAAAAATGAAGGAATCATTGTGGGTACAGACTTTAGAAGAGTAAATTTTAAAACAAGAGTAGATCAAACTATTTCTAAATATTTATCTCTAAATGCTGGTGTAGCTTATTCCAATAGTTTTTCTAACGAAAAACCAAACGGAAATGTTTTTGGTAGTCCAATAAACTCTATGAACATCAACAATAATGTTTTTAACCTAAATGATAAGGATGCTAATGGCGATTACAAAGCGGTAGATCAAAATAGAGTAAATCCATTGAGTACAATTAATGGTACAGATTATACACAAGATGTAAATAGAACCATTGCAGATGTGCAGTTAAAATTAAGACCAACAAAAGGACTTACTATTGATTATATTTTTGGTATAGATAATATTGCACAACAAGGTAAAAGTTTAATAAAAAGATATCCTTATTTATACAACAACAATACGGTGG
>JAYVID010000385.1:0-10360 GCA_043770525.1 Ferruginibacter sp. | reverse complement strand
ATAGCTTATAGGCAACAACGATACGATGATGCAATTCGTTTTTTATCTATTTATTTGCAAGCAAATGTGCCCAACCAAGGTGAAGCAAATGCACAAACTGCAAAGTATAATATTGGATATAGTAGGTTTGAGAAAGAAAATTTTAAAGAAGCAGCAGCTTCATTTGAGCAAGTTGTAACAAGGGTTACACCCACATCTACTGCATTGGAGCATGATGCTTATTTACGCACTGCTGATGCATACTATATGCAAAGAGACTATACAAGGGCGGCTACTATGTACGATGCTGCGGTGTCTGCCGTTTCTCCTCAAAGTGATTATGCCTTGTATCAAAAAGCACTTATAACAGGAATAAAAAACAGCAAAGAAAAAATTAACTTGTTGAATACTTTAAACAAGCAATATCCCAATAGCAGTTTAAAGCAAGATGTAAATATGGAAATAGCATTGACCTATATTTCCAATGAAAAATTTGCTGATGCTGTACCCTATTTAAACAACATCATTACTTCAACTGATGGTGGTTTAAAACCAAGAGCTTATTTAAAATTAGGTTTGGCCCATTACAATAATAAAAATAATAGTGAAGCATTAAATGCATATACTTTACTTATAAAAACATACCCTCAGTCTGCAGAGGCAGATGAGGCAAATGATATTGTAAAAAGCATTTATGTGGAAGAAGGTAGACCAGATGATTATGTAGGATTAATGAATCAAATAGGCAAGCCAGTTTCTGTTACAGAGGCAGATTCGCTAAGTTATTCTGCAGGCTACAATAAATATACAAGTGGTGACTGCACTGGTGCTATCGCTGGTTTTAATAATTATACTAGTAAATATGCAAATGGAGCTTTTGCTTTGGAAGCAAATTATTTTAGAGCAGATTGTTATCAAAAAGCAAAAGACTTAAACAACGCACTGGTTGGCTATGCTTATGTAAATGCAAAAGGCAATAGCAAATATTTTGAAAAAGCTACTTTGGAAGCTGCACGTATAAATTATTTTGAATTGAAAAATTATATAGAAGCAAAAAAGTATTTTGAATCATTGAAAGCTAATGCAGTAAATCAAGATAATTTATTGGAAGCATTGCGAGGACTGGTTCGTTGCTATTATCAAACAAAAGATTATACCCAAGCAAATGTAGCTTCTAAGGAATTACTTACAAGAAAAGGAATAAGTACCGATGATAAATCTATTGGATCTTTGGTGTTGGGTAAATCGCAACAAACAAGTGGCGATTGTATAGAAGCTATTAAATCTTTTAAAGCGGTGGCTGCTATAAACCGATCTGCTTGGGGTGCGGAGGCTAGGTATGAAATTGCAAATTGTCAGTTTACACAAAATAATTTGCCTGCTGCCGAAAAAGCAGCATTGGCTACTATAAAAGAAACTGGTTCTTACGACGAGTGGGTTACCAAATCATACATTTTATTGGGAGATATTTTTATGAAACAAAAAGATTATTTTAATGCAAAAGCTACCTATGAAAGTGTAGCAA
Organism: Ferruginibacter sp.; assembly: GCA_043770525.1. Classification (GTDB taxonomy): domain Bacteria; phylum Bacteroidota; class Bacteroidia; order Chitinophagales; family Chitinophagaceae; genus Ferruginibacter. Next base: position 8,856 of record JAYVID010000385.1, on the reverse strand, counting down.
TGAATGCTGCTTTGCCAGAGTTAAAAACACTAGCACAACAAAAGTTGGATGCAGCTATAGCAGAAGAAAAACTAAATTCTAAAATCAGCAACTAATTAATATGAGCAAAAATATTTTATTTATCATAGCATTATTTTTTGTAGGTAATGCTTTTGCGCAGGATACCACTAAAAAACAGGCTATCAATATTAATTCGTCTTACAAGCCCGTGTTGCGTAATGCTGTAAAAATAAATTTAGCAGGTGCTCAATTGCCAGCTGATACATCTAGGCCTAATTTAACTTACAAAATACCTTCGCAGAATTTGTTTTATGCTTACAACCCAATATCTTTAAAGCCACTGGCTCTGGAGCAGGATACCAATTTGTATTTAGGCAATAGAAAATATTTAAAAGTAGGATTCGGAAATTTTACAACGCCTTATCTAAAAGGTGGGATAAGCCTTGGGGATGGTAAAACCAGTTTGTTGAATATAATGGCAGATTACATTCAATCTAAAGGAAATATAAAAAATCAAGATTTTTCAATGCTTAATGCAAAAGTAACGGGTAGTTATATTATGCCTAAAAACGAAGCTTATGGTGGTTTTGAAATGAATATGCATACTTATCATTTGTATGGTTACGATCATACTTTGTTTAACTTTAAAAAGGATAGTATTAAACAACAATTTCAAAATGTAACATTAAGAGGCGGGTTTAAAAATACACAACCTACGGAGTCTGGTATAAATTATAATCCAAATATAGAGTTGAATTTATTTACAAATAGAGATAAAGCTACCGAGACAAATTTTATTGTAAATGTGCCTTTTGATAAAGTAATAAACGATAATTTTTCTGCTGATGTGTTACTCAATGCAGATCTTACAAGCTATGCTACAAAAAATATTTTGCCAACAAATGCAAAATTATCAAACACAATTGTACAAATAAAACCTGCTATAAGTTATTATAGCAATTTGTTTAAACTGCACGCAGGTATTACAGCGGCTTGGGATAATAATAAGTATGCATTATTGCCAAATATAAATGCTGAGATACCTGTAAAAGATAAAATATTTTCTATACAAGCCGGATGGATAGGGCGGTTGGTAAAAAATAATTTTAGAAACTTAACTGCTATTAATCCATATTTATCTACTATTGTAGTGCAGCAAAATACAAAAGAAATAGAGTTTTATGGTGGTATAAAGGCAAGTATTGCAAAGCATTTTAATTTTAGTGCAAAAGCTGGATTGGTAGATTATACAAACCTTCCGTTTTTTGTAAATGATACATTAAAGAATAGTATACCCTTTGTAATTAAAAACGAAACTTCTGTAAAAAACTTTAGGGTGCATGGAGATTTTAGTTATATTAATCAAGATAAATTTACCCTTACAGGAGGAATAAATTTTAATGGTTATACCAATATGGTTACCAATGCAAGGGCATGGCATACAATACCCGTAGAAATTACAGGAACTTTAAGATGGTGGGCTCTAAAAACAGTATTAATAAAATCTGATTTGCGATTGTTTGATGGTAGTAATTATTTAGCAAAAGGACCAGTTGCTAGGCCTTTGAGTGGAGGTACAGATTTAAGCGCTGGGCTAGAATTTAAAATTACAAAAAACATTTCCGTATGGGGAGATGCAAATAATATTTTAAACAGTAAGTACCAACGATGGAACAATTATGAAGTGTATGGGGCCAATTTTATGGGCGGAGTTTTGTTTAATTTTTAATAGATTTTAAAAACTAAGTTTTATTATTGCATTATGCAACAGTTAATAGCCGATTTTCTTTTTCAATACAAATATTGTACAATTCCTGATTTGGGTACATTGTACTTAAAAGATGAACCTGCTTCGGTTGTTTTTGGAGATCAAAAAATAACTGCTCCTAAACCCATTATTTCATTTGCACATTCATTTACAAATAAAACTTCCCTACATGAATATGTGGCAAGTCAAAAGAACATATCCAGTAATGATGCCATACAATTATTAAAAGATTATAGTGATGAAGTGAATAATTTGCAACTCGGTAAAGGCGTAGAATTAAAAGCTGTTGGAAGATTCTATAAAAATGAAGAAAGTATAATTGTATTTACAGCATTAGAATTGTCTGCCATTTATTTACCCAATGTACATGCACAAAGAGTTGTACATCCTAATGATGCTCATTCCATGTTGGTAGGGGAAACAGAAACAAATACAGCAGCTATGGCCGAGTATTATGCTGAAGAAGAACCTACCATGAAAAGCAAATGGTGGATTACTGCCACAATTATTTCAGTAATATCTATAGCTGCAATTGTTTACAATGTAGTGCAAAATAAACGTTCATCTTTTTTTGGTATAAATCAAAAAGTTGTGCCAACTATTTTAACTGATAGTACTTATAAAATACTTCCTTAATTATTTAATGTAGTTAAATGAACGCTGTGGGTGTTTCACCCACAGCGGCGGAGTGCCATGTAGGTATCCCACCCACCACTTATTATCTTCTTTCTTTACGCCATCCCCTAATTATTCTATATTTTTGCTCATAATTTTTACAAATGATTACTTATACTACTTGCCCAGTTTGCAATGCTTCTAATTTGCAACCAGCTTTGTCCGCTATCGATTACACCGTTTCGCAAGAGCAATTTCAAATATTAAAATGTATAGACTGCAAGCATTTGTTTACCCAAAATGTGGTAAGCCAAAATGAAATAGGTAGGTATTATAAATCTGAAAATTATATTTCTCATAGTGATACTCAAAAAGGATTTATAAATAAGTTGTATCATACTATAAGAAAATATACGTTAGAAAGTAAGCGAAAACTAGTTCAAACAGAAACAAAAAAGCAGCAAGGTAAAATATTGGATATTGGTTGTGGGACTGGAGCTTTTTTAAATACAATGAAACTAAAAGGGTGGGAGAGTACTGGTTTAGAACCAGATGATGTGGCTAGGACGAAAGCAAAAGAATTATACAGCCTAGAGCCTCTGCCCTCGCATGAAATATTTAATTTACCTGGTAATACTTACGATGCAATAACCTTATGGCATGTGCTTGAGCATGTGCACCAATTGCAAGAATATATAGCGCAATTAAAAAATATGGTAACTCCAACTGGTTGTATATTTATTGCAGTTCCCAATTACACAAGCTACGATGCTCAGCATTATGGAGCACAATGGGCAGCTTATGATGTACCAAGACATCTATACCATTTTTCACCTACTAGTATGAAAAAATTGGTGGAGCAACATGGCTTAACCATTAAAAAAATAAAACCAATGTGGTTTGATAGTTTTTATGTAAGCATGCTAAGTGAACAATATAAAAATGGGAAAGGCAATATATTGAAGGCGTTTTTAATTGGGTTTTTATCAAACCTTAAAACTGTTTTAAAGAAAGAAAAATGCAGTTCGCTCATTTATGTTATTGGCAAAAATTAATTCAATCTTACTTCAAAAATCTTTGGCCATCTTTTTCCTGTTACAAAAAATGTTTTTGTGGTGCTATCATAAGCAATACCATTCATGGTAGGTTCTCCTCCTTCTCCCAATACATCTTGGCTATTTAAAAGTTTATTAGAAAAATTCATTTTACCTACAACAGCCCCAGATTTTGGATCTATCTTTATAATATCGTTTGTTTGCCAAATATTTCCCCATACAAAGCCATCTACATACTCCAATTCGTTCACACTATCCACAGGGCCTGCATCGTCATGTATATGCACTGAGTTTTTTATTTTAAAAGTTGCTGGGTCTACAAAATGCAAATCTGAACCACCAGAAGTGATGATTAAATCAGTACCGTCATTTGTAATGCCCCAGCCATCCAAAGCCCAAGTAAGTTTTTCAATTGGTTTTGTGATATCATTTTCACTGTACACAAATACTTCATGCGACTGCCATGTTAGTTGATACCATTTACCCTTTAAAAATGTTAGTCCTTCCGCAAAGGTGGTAGGAGAACCCATTTTGTGTTTCTTATCAATTTTAAGTACTTTGGTTCTTACTTCGCCAAATTGCATAGCTGAATTTTCAAAATCACCAGCACTTTCGTATAGCTTTCCATTATGCAATTCTATCCCTTGTGTAAAGCTAGCTGTGTCATGCGGGTATTCGCCTATCACACTATATGCTATTGTTTTTACAGTGCTTACAGGTGCAATAGAAGGTTCTGTTTCTGGCTTATCTTTTTCTTCTCCACAAGATGATGTAAACAAAGCAATTGTAATAATGGTAATTAGTTTTTTCATTTTTTATTTTTATTGATGCAAAAGTAAGCTTCCCTTACTAAATATAATTGATAAAGAAATCTTAAAATCAATCTAAGCATATTGTTTATAATGCACACCTCTTTCTTTTAAATATGCCATTACAAATTCAAAACATGCTGTATGCTTGCCCACCAATTCAGGCGGAAAAACACCTTTCTCCTCAAACATTTTATTAGCAATTAAATTGGCAAAAGCATTGCAAGCATAGCCTGTAGTGCGGCTCATAGAGGCGGTTTGCGTAGCCACATCAAATTCATCGTATAATAAATAGTCAATCGTTTTTCCTTCGCCTTTTATAATTATTTTCATAATGGTAAACTCTGCTTCATCTGCACCAAGCTTCCATTGGTCAAATAAAAGTGCAGTGGTTACATCTAATGGACTAACCATTTTTCCTTTTACATTTATATCGCCTTCATAAAAAAAACCAGCTTGTTGTAATGATTGTATGAGTGCAATATGTCCGGGGTATCGCAATGTTTTTTCTTTCATATCTGGTATATGCTTCATGGTAAATAAAATGCTACGAAGCCCATCGGTATTAAAAGATTCTAGTGTGCCTGCATATTCAAAATTTATTAATTCTGCATCGCTTAGTGCAGGCTTTGTTATCACATGCCCGTTCTCTACATACCTTGCTGGGCGTGTGTATTCTTCTATTACATCTATGGGTGAAAAAGGCGCTTTGTACTCAAAAGGTTTTACCCTTTTTTTGGGAAGCCCACCCACCATACATTCAAAACTATCTATTTTCATTTGAGCATTATAGTACCCCAATATTAAATTACTCATGCCAGGTGCTACACCACAATCTATTATAGCCGTTACATTTTTTTCTTTTGCCAATGCATCTAATTGCAATCCATCTTCTGGAAAGAAAGAAATATCTGCTACATTTTTACCTGCATTAATTATAGCTTCTAGTGCTTTGTAGCCCATAAAACCTGGTACTGCACATACCACCATTTCAAAATTGGAAAGCATGGTTGCATAATTTTCGTATGCCAATAAATCAGCAACAACGGTATTTACTTTTGCCTTCGTTTTCAATATGGCTAAATTGCTTTCGCTTACATCAAAACTTGTAACTTCAAAATTTTGGGATAAATCAGTGGTAATTGTTCTGCCTACCATACCTGCCCCTAGTACTGCTATTTTCATTTTATTTTAAAGTTAATTTATTAAAAATTTAATTTTGATGTTGGTTATTTTGTGAAAAATAAAAATATTTGAAAACCCACTCTTTCAAATTATAACGATGTCAGCCTGAGCTTGTCGAAGGCGGTTTCGTTTATGCAGACCAGCTTCGACAAGCTCAGCTTGACATTACAATTAAATCAAACTTTTGTCATTTTGAAAGAGATTAAAATTTATTTTATGAGTCCCTTACCATGACATCTTTTAATTTACTGAAATTTTCATTTATTCTCTAATTACAACAATGTTATCTCCATCCCATTTCACAATTTTACTTGCCGCCACATTTCCTCTTTCTTTTTGTCGTTGCTCTACAATATAATCAACATTCGTTTTTATTTCGGTAGATATTTCGCCAAAATGTTTCGCAGTTTCTTCGCCAGATATATTGGCAGAGGTAGAAACGATGGGCTTACCCAAAGCTTTTATTACATACTCATAAAATGCATCTTTTACAACTCTTATGGCAATGGTACCGTCTTCATTTATCAAATTGCTTGCAAGGTTTTTTGCAGCTGGGTAAATAATGGTTAATGGCCTGTCAGTATTTACCATTAATGCTTTTATTTTTTCATTGGGTTCTTTTGCATAATTTTTTATATCGTTTTCATGCGCCAATAAAATAATCATACTCTTTTTTTCATCTCTTTTTTTTATGGCATAAATTTTAGCTACAGCTTTAGCGTTTGTAGCATCACAGCCTATTCCCCATATCGTATCTGTAGGGTATAAAATTGTGCCAGCTTTTTTTAGTGTAGCTAAACATTTTTCAATATCGTTTGTATAATCGCTCATAAATTTTTATATACATTCATCACAGCGGTTGCTGTTTTTTCTTGCGAAAAATGTTCGGCATGTAATAAACCTTTTGTTTTCATTTCTGCCGCAAAGTTAACATCTGTAATTGTTTTTCGCATGGCTGCTGCCATTTCATTTACAGAAAATGGGTCTATAAGCAAAGCTGCATCACCACCTGCTTCTGGTAAGCATGATACATTGGATGTAATAACAGGTAGTTTGCTGCACAATGCTTCCAACACCGGAAGTCCAAAACCCTCAAAAATAGAAGGGTAAATCATAGCTAGTGCAAGCTGATAAATAGCCGGAAAATCTGTTGAGTTTTTATAGCTTGATAAATTATTTATTAGTTCATTATCGGAAAGAAAAATTACATTATTTTGTAAATTATTTTTGGCTATATAATCTTTTACAGTTTCTTTATATCCGCCACCATTGCCTATTACAACCAATGGAATACTTATTTCGTTTTTTAATTGTTGCAGTGCTTTTACAATGGTTAATAAATTTTTCCTTTCTATAATTGAACCCACAGTCAAAAAAAACTTATCAGGTAAATTATACAATTCTTTTATCCTGTTTTTTTCAATTTCATTTATTTCTTTCCTAAAAATATCGTTACAACTTTGGTAACATACTTCTATTTTATTTTCATTTATGTTGTAAAAATCAATAATGTCTTTTTTTGTTTGCTCGCTTATAGCAATTATTTTATTAGAGTTTATACATGCATTTTTAAATTTTCTTCTATAAATCTGTACATCTATTTTACTAAATTGATTTGGGTATCTTTCAAAAATTAAATCATGTATCGTAACTACCGATTTTACCTTAGTTTTATTTATTCCAAATGGTATTTCATGGCTTAGTCCATGGTATACATCAATTTTGTGTTTTAGTAAATCCTTTTTTACCCAGTTACTCCGCCATGCAGCTTTTAATAATGTAGAAGGAAATTTTGTTGGAGTTACCGAATGTATATTTTCAAAATCAACAGCGTTAAATTTGTTGGTAATCTTTGGTGCAAATAAATAATACTCATTCTCTGCAAAATAAGTTGCAAGCGATGTTACAAGCGTTCGACTATAATGCCCAAGCCCTGTAGTGTTTTGATAAACCCGTTTTGCATCAAAGCCAATATTCATTCTTTTATAATTTGAATGCAAAATAAGTAATCGTTTTTATATAGATTGTTTATAAGCAGCATTATTAAAACCATTTTCCTAAAACCTTTTCACTGCTTCTGTAAACTCGAATAGCCAAGAATCAGTTTTTTGTACACACCTCAAATTTTTAGAGACTAAAGTCCCCCCTCGGGGGATTTAGGGGGCTGCATTTTTATTTTGTACATTCGCAAAAAAAATATTTACCCATGCAAGAAATGATAGAAGCAGCTTTCGCTAATCGTGAGCTTTTAAAAGATGAAAAATACAAAGATGCTATACGAAATGTAATAGAGCAGGTGGACAAAGGAATCCTCCGTACTGCAGAGCCAGCAGGCGATGCATGGAAAGTAAACGAATGGGTAAAGCAAGCTATACTAATGTATTTTGGTATTCAACAAATGGAAACTTTTGTGTTGCCACCTTTTGAATTTTACGATAAAATGAAATTGAAAAGTGATTATAAAAGCCTTGGTGTGCGTGCGGTGCCACATGCTGTAGCAAGATATGGTGCCTACCTAGCAAAAAATGTAGTGCTTATGCCCTCGTATGTAAACATCGGTGCGTATGTAGATGAAGGCACCATGGTAGATACTTGGGCAACTGTGGGTAGTTGTGCACAAATAGGCAAAAACGTACACCTCAGTGGTGGCGTGGGTATTGGCGGTGTGCTAGAGCCATTGCAAGCAAGCCCAGTTATTATAGAAGATGGTTGTTTTATTGGTAGCCGCTGCATAGTGGTGGAAGGAGTGCGTGTACAAAAAGAAGCAGTGCTTGGTGCCAATGTAGTACTTACACAAAGCACAAAAATTATAGATGTTACAGGCGATACACCCATAGAAACAAAAGGCCTTGTGCCAGAAAGAAGTGTGGTAATACCTGGTAGCTATACAAAGAAATTTCCTGCGGGTGAGTACAATGTGCCCTGCGCATTAATTATTGGTAAACGCAAGCCTAGTACAGATTTAAAAACGAGTTTAAATGATGCGTTGAGGGATTTTAATGTGGCGGTGTAGAGCCTCCCTAAATCTCCGCCGTTAGGCGGAGACTTTTAGAGTCTGATACTTTGTAGTTTATTTTTTATTTTGAACCGTTAATATTTTTTTCAAAAATAATAACGGTTTTTTTTGTGGGCAAAGAAGCAGCTATGGGCAGCAACATTGGCGACGCTCCGTTCAACAGTATATCTTTATTCATCTTTTATTGTGCAATAGATTGTGCAATAGATTTACATAATAGATTTTTTTTCAGAACATAATCTATTGCATAATCTACTAGGTTTCTCTCCCCTTCGGGAAGTATAGGAGGGGCTTCTTCATCGACATAATTTTATTCATCTTTTATTATGCATTAGATTATGCAATAGATTTACAAAGTGATTTTATTCTCAAAACATAATCTATTGCATAATCTCGTGCTTTTCTCTC
>JAYVID010000384.1:0-3891 GCA_043770525.1 Ferruginibacter sp. | reverse complement strand
GCTTCTATTCCAAATATTTCATTTGGTTGTAACCCTGTAGGAGCGGCAATTTGTAACTTTTGTAAATCTTCAATAGTACTTGCCGCTATTTGTACCGGTGCATTGGTAGATAAATAATGATAGGTTATAAACCCACCTAATATTGCGCCTACCAAAAAAACTAAATTCCAAATTTGTGCTTTCCAATCAAATTTAAAAAATTCAACTTTATCGCCTGCACCACATGCTGCGCATATAGTACGTAGGTTAGATGAAAAACCAAACGATTTTCCAAAAAATATAAGTATAAATTTTACAGCAGCTATTAATATGCCTGCCACTGCCCAATGCCAGGGCTGTTTTAAAAAGTCAATTAAATTCATTGTTTATATTATTTTTTTTGATTGTATATTTTGCATCATATGCAATTTCATTTTGTAATTGCTCTAATAAAATCGCTTTTCTACTCACCAATAAAATTTCGCTGTAATTGGTACTTACACTTACGTTTAATACATCAGGTATGGCATTATATTTTTGGCTTACTGTGGTTACACATCCGCTACAAGTAAAGCCTTCAAAATCGTATAAGTTTACCAGCACCTCACTGTTTTTTTTAAACTCAAAAAATAATTCTGTGTTGCTTCTTGGAGTTACGGAGGTTTGGCAATTTTCTATTTTATTAATATGAAATGCATGGTTAAATAGCATTTCGTATTCAGTTTTACTTCCACCAAATGGGGGGCCTGCATCAAATGTTCTATTAAAGAGTAAACCTACAAGCAACCCATTATCATTTAATAACTGGTGCATTTTATTTACATACTGCTGCCGCATTGATGGTGGTAATGCACAAAAAAAAGTTTGCTCTATTATAATATCATAGTTGCCATTATGAGCAAAAAAATCGGCCAACACAATTTTTATATTCTTTTTATCTTTAAATTTTTGTTGCAAATTTTCTACCAACGTAGGTGCAATATCAATAACTGTAAGGTTGGTAAAACCTTTACTTAGTAAATATTCCAGCTCATAAGCATTACCACAGCCAGGTATTAAAATAGCAGCATCTTTATTTTGTAAAGTATCAATATAATTTTTTATAGGGGGCGATGCTTGCCCTAAATCCCAACCTGTGATGTTGGCTTTATACTGACTATCCCAATAGTCAGCGTCTAATGGCCTTTCGCATTGTGTTACGCAACATTGCAAATCTGTATTGTCTTCCATTGGTTTTATATTAATGTTTGTTCAATAAAGTCTGTACATCTTGCCAAGTACCAGCATTGGTTACATTGGCAATACCGTTTTGCTCTAATATAATTTTAGCCTGTCCACTACGGTTTCCACTTCTGCAAAAAACCACTATATTTTTTTTATCTTTAAACGCATATATATTGGCAAGTACACTGCCAAGAGGTATGTTGGTAGCAGTGGTTACACCGCCTTCTGCTACTTCTGCAGGTTCTCTTACATCTACCAAAAAAGCATTGTTGTTTATAATTGCTGCTAAATTATTTTCTGTTTTTTTTCCGAATAGCTTATCTAAAATTCCCATTTTATATATATTAATTTTAATTATTACTCATCACTTTACTTTGGCATACAAAATCTGTTTTTGGTACTGCAGTTTCTGCTATTGCTTTAAAGCCTCCTGCTACTTCGGTAAAATTTCTATATCCTCTACTTTGTAAAATGCTTGATGCTATCATACTTCTATAACCACTTTGGCAATGCATAAAAAAATGTTCATCAGGGTTAATGCCTTTTACCCAATCGTTAATATCTGCCAATGGTCTGCTATAAGCTTCATCTACGTGTTCGGCAGCATACTCACTTGGTTTGCGTATGTCCAACACTTTGTTTTCTCCAATTTTTACATCATTGGCAAATTGTGTGGCAGGTATTCTATTTACAGTGTCTATTTCTTTAGCTGCATTTTGCCAGGCTTCAAAGCCACCTTTTAAATGGCCAATAATATTATCAAACCCAACTCTTGTAAGCCTGGTTACGGTTTCTTCTTCTTGTCCATTTTCTGTTACTAAAATAATAGGTTGTTTTACATCGCCTATCATTGCACCAACCCAGGGTGCAAAATCTCCATTAATGCCAATGTTTATAGATTGTGGTACAAAACCTTTGTAGAAATCGCTGTTGTTTCGAGTATCTAAAATTAAGGCTCCAGTTTCTTCGGCTGCTGCTTCAAATTCTTCTACTGATAATGCTCTCATACCATTATTAAAAACGCTATCAAAACTTTCGTAGCCATTTTTGTTCATTGCTACATTTGCACCAAAATATATTGGCGGAGGCAATAAACCATCTGTAACTTCTGTTACAAATTCAGCTTCTGTCATACTTGCTCTTAAGGCATAATTTATTTGCTTTTGTATGCCAATGGTACTGGTAGTTTCTTTACTCATATTTTTACCACAAGCACTGCCAGCACCGTGTGCCGGATATACAATTACATCATCGGGCAACGTCATTACTTTGGTACGAAGCGAATGGTAAAGGGTTGCAGCTAACTGGTCCTGCGTTATCGTAGCTGCTTTTTGTGCTAGGTCAGGTCTGCCTACATCGCCAATAAATAATGTATCGCCACTAAATAATGCATGCTGCAAGCCATTTTCGTCTATCAATAAAAAGCAAGTGCTTTCCATAGTATGACCAGGTGTATGTAATACTTTTATTTTAATATTACCAACAGGGAATTCTTCACCATCTTTTGCACTTATAAAATTAAAATTAGGATTAGCATTTGGGCCATACACAATAGGTGCATTGGTTGCTTTGCTAAGGTCTATATGGCCACTTACAAAATCGGCGTGAAAGTGTGTTTCAAAAATATATTTAAGAACTACAGCATCACGTTGTAACCTATCTGTGTAAGGTTTTGTTTCTCTCAAGGGATCTATAATAGCTGCCTCGCCATTGCTGGTAATGTAGTACGCACCTTGTGCAAGACAGCCTGTGTAAATTTGCTCTACTGTAAATAATTGATTATTCATTTTATATTTATATTATTTTGTAAAAGTAATAAGCCACTTTAGTAATGTTGGTGACTTAGATTACAGAACAGATTATTTTTAAAAAAAATTATTTTAAGATAGTTTCTTTAATAATGATATAAATACCCATTACCAAAACAAACCATCCGAAGGCAGGTTTTAGTTTTGCGCCATCAATTTTTTTAGAAAGAAAAGTTCCTATAAAAATTCCAGCTATTGCAAAAGCTGATACTTTAGATATGATTGCCCAATCCATAATTGTTTCGCCGCCTTCGCCAAAAAAACCTATCAATGATTTTGCCGCAATAATTACCAACGAAGTGCCTACAGCTTCTTTCATTGGCAATTTACTAAGCATTACCAAGGCTGGTATAATTAAAAACCCACCACCTGCACCTACAAGCCCTGTAAGTACACCTACAATAGCACCTTCTATTAAAATTAGTGGATAGTTAAATTTTTGAGGCGCTGCATTTATGATAGTTTTCTTTTTATCTTTTTTAATCATACTGTATGATGCTGCAATCATTAAAATTGCAAAAAGCAACATCATTAAAATGCTTTTGGTTACTATAAAATTACCCACTGCAAATACTTCTTTTGGTATAGCCGGTACTATATAAGCCCTAGTAAGAAATACAGCAATAATAGAAGGGATGCCAAAAATAATGGCGGTTTTAATATTAACCAATCCATTTTTAAAATAGCTAAAGCTGCCTGCGGCGCTAGTAATACCCACTATAAAAAGAGAGTAGGCTGTAGCAGCTACAGCATCTACACCCAATAAATATACTAAAACCGGCACTGTAAGTATGCTGCCCCCACCACCAATTAAGCCCAATGTAACACCAATTAGTATAGATGCTAAGTAACCAATTATTTCCATTGCATTAAATATTTA
>JAYVID010000383.1:0-11002 GCA_043770525.1 Ferruginibacter sp. | reverse complement strand
GCTAAAGCCATTGTTTATAAAACCTTTATTGGATATGCCATTTGGTTCTAAAAATCTATCACCTTTTATGCATCTTAAAATAGATGTTTTATCATATTCATCAAATGCGGTATACTTAAGTAAAGGGTTCAATCTATAAGTTAGTACATGATAATTTAAATCTTCAAAAGTGTTGTATACAAATTTATTATTAAGGTAAAATAAATAATAACAAGGGTTTTTGAAATTAATATCTGATCTTAAAATACTTCCATACCCTATGGAGTATATAAATAACTTAGGTGGTTTATGGTTTTTTAACCAAGCCTCTGTTAAAAAACACACTTCATTAATTGAGGCACCTCCCATCCCAAGGTTGTACGTATTTAATTTTGTAATTGAATCCACATAATAAGGGTTTATACCAGCATGAACCCTTGAATCTCCTATAAAAATAATATCTCTAATGGAGCTGTCTTTAAAGATAGCATCAAGTTTTTCAAATGGATTTGCCCAAAACTTTTTATAGTAATGATCTAATACTTTTCCTGCAAATATTGAGCTAATAAAAATAACAATTGCAATAAAGCTTATTTTTTTCATAATTAAAATTGAAAATAAATAAATGATTCTTTAGTAAAAACTCCATAAAAAAAGATGCTAATAAATACAAATGCAAACCATACTGTGTCTATAATAGGATACTTATTCATTTTAGTAATAGATGCATCATTTTTATATTCAAATAAAAATAGAAAAATTATATAAAAAAATAGTGCTAACAATGTATAGTTTCCAAACTGTGGTATAACAGTATTCATTGCAACAGGAAATTGATCTAATTTACTATTACTATTTAAATTTATTGATTGCTTTATAATATTAAATCCGTTTATGATTGAATCATTCCTAAAAAAAACAAATGCATAAGCAACTATTATATTCACAAAAATTATCTTTATTCCATTTACTATAAGATTGCTATTTTCTAAAAACTTATTGGTAATTTTTTTGCTTACAATTGATGTAGATAGTATTAAAAAAAATGCATGTATTCCTCCCCAAATAATAAAATTCCAACCTGCTCCATGCCAAAACCCACTAAGTGTAAAAACAATGAAAATTAATAGCATTTGTTTTGCTTTCCCTTTTTTGTTACCACCCAATGGTATATACACATAGTCTCTAAACCAAGTAGACAATGATATATGCCAACGCTGCCAAAAATTGCGAATACTGTTTGCTAATAAAGGTCTATTAAAGTTTATCATTAAATCAATTCCTACAATTTTTGCACTTCCTCTAGCAATATCTGTATAACCAGAAAAATCGCAATAAATTTGAATACTAAATGCGAATATCGATAATAGTACAATATACCATTGGAAATGTAAAGGAGCTTTATAAACCTCATCTACAATTTGAGATAGATTATCGGCTATTACTAATTTTTTAAAATAACCCCACAGTATTAACCTTAGCCCTGTTAATAAATTTAATGAAGAAAAAATTTGCTTTTTGTGGAACTGGGGTAATAAATTTTGCGGTCTTTCAATTGGGCCAGCTACTAATTGCGGATAAAATAAAACATACAATGCATAGGTAGAAATACTTCTTTCTGCTTTCACTTTGCCTCTATAAACTTCAATAGTATAAGCCATTGCTTGAAAAGTATGAAAGGATAAACCGATTGGCAATATTATTTTTAAGAGGTAATGTGATGTGCCAAATAATTCATTGAAATTTGTTATAAAAAAATTGTAATATTTAAATATAGCAAGTATACCTAAGTTTGCAGTAATGCTAAAGATTAACCAGTATTTTTTATAGGTTAAATTATCTTCTATTTTAATACCTGCAAAATAATCTACTACTATAATAAATAAGAGTAGCAAAAGATAAATAGGTATAAAGTAGCAATAAAAAATACAACTTACTACAAGTAAAAAAATAATGCGAAATTGATGTGGCAACAAAAAAAATAGTATTGAAACAATAGGCAAAAAAAATAAAAATTCAAAAGAGTTAAAAAGCATAAATATTAAACTTAAATGAAATTATAGAAATGCTTTTTTAAATTGTTAACTTTGTATGCATCTTTCAATGTGTAAAAGTAACTTTTTTTGTTACATCTATAAAAATAAAAATGGGTAAAATAGCTATAAATATTGCCACAGGCAGTTTACAAAAGGAAGAAATTATTGTGGGTATAGATTTAGGTACAACAAACAGCCTTATTGCAATTATACACCCAGATACCCGAAAAGCTGTAGCTTTAAAAGAACATAATAGCCTAGCCCTAGTGCCTTCAGTAATCTATTTTGATAAACTTGGAAATGTAATTGTAGGAGAGGAAGCTAAACAATTTTTAATTACAGATCCTCAACGTACTATTTTTTCTGCAAAGCGTTTATTAGGAAAAAATTATGCTGATATAAAAAAGAATGCTTCCTTTTTTGCTTACAAAATAATAGATACTGATGCAGATAAACAAGTGAAAGTACAAATAGATAACACATTTTATTCTCCTGTAGATTTATCTGCACTTATTTTAAAAGAGTTAAAAAAAAGAGCTGAGCATATACTTAAAACTCCCGTAAATAAAGCAGTAATAACAGTGCCTGCATACTTTAATGATGCACAAAGACAAGCCACAAGAGATGCAGGAAAGCTGGCGGGCTTAGATGTATTGCGTATTATAAATGAACCTACAGCTGCAAGTTTGGCTTACGGTATAGGAGCAACCTCTCCTTTGCAAGAAGAAAAGATAATTGCTGTGTATGATTTAGGTGGAGGTACTTTCGATGTTTCAATTTTAAAATTAAGTGGAGGTGTTTTTGAAGTATTGTCTAGCAATGGAGATACCTACCTTGGTGGAGATGATTTTGATAATGCAATTGTACAATTTTGGCAGCATCAAATAGGATTAAATGATGAGGCATTGGTAAATGATAAATCACTTGCTCAAACGTTGAGGCTAAAGGCTGAAGAGGCTAAAAAATACCTTTCTTCAAATGATAATTATTTTACAGAAATTGATAACAAAAAGATTTCAATTTGTAAAACAGCATTTAATGAAATTATATTGCAACTGGTAGAACAAACTATTGCATGTTGCAAAAAAGCAATGAAAGATGCTGGCTTACAAGTAAAGCAAATAGATGAAGTAGTAATGGTAGGTGGAAGTACAAGGGTGCCTTATGTAAAAGAGCAGGTTAGTAATTATTTTGGAAAAGCGGTAAACGATTCTGTAAATCCTGATGAAGTAGTAGCATTGGGAGCAGCAATACAAGCAGATATACTAGCAGGAAATAATAAAGAGGTATTGCTGTTAGATATAACACCACTAAGTTTAGGTATAGAAACAGCTGGGCAATTGATGGATGTAATCATACCTCGTAATGCAAAAATACCATCATCTGCAGCTAGGGAGTATACCACACAGGTGGATGGACAGGTGAACATGCGCATAAGCATATACCAAGGAGAAAGAGATATTGTAACAGACAATAGACTATTGGCTACATTAAACATGAAAGGTATACCAGCAATGCCTGAGGGTATGGCAAAAGTACAGGTAAGTTTTATGATAAATGCAGATGGAATACTTACTGTAAAAGCTAAAGAGCTGCGTAGTGGCGTAGAGCAAACTATAGAAATAAAACCACAGCTAGGTATTGATGATGAAACGGTAGAAAAAATGTTGTTGGATTCTATGGAAAATGCCCAAGGTGATATTGCTGCAAGAGCACTTGCCGAAGCAAAAACGGAAGGGGAACAATTATTAAAAACTACTGAACGGTTTTTGCAAAAAAATGCGGCTTATCTTATAAATGATGAATTGACAAATACTGCCGCTGCCATGCAAGCTTTGCAATTGGCTATAACCATGGACGATAAAAATTTAATACATACCAAAACAGAAGAGTTAAATAATATATCTACACCTTACGCTGAAAGAATTATGGATAGAGTAGTAGGAGAAGCATTAAAAGGGACTGTATTATAAATAAATATATTAATGTTACAAGAAAAAAAGTATTATCCTCAATTAGATGCAATAAGAGGCTTGTCATTTTTGGCCGTGTTTTTTTTTCATGCCTATAAGCCTAAGTTTGGCAGTGATTCTTTTTCAAAATTGATATCTTTTTTTTATGAACATCTAACACTAAGTATTGATGTCTTTTTTATACTTTCTGCTTTTTTACTTACATTACTTGGTTTAAGAGAGTTTGATGAAAGGGGTAGTTTTTCTTTCAAAAACTACTTTGTTAGGAGAGCGTTAAGAATATGGCCATTATACTATTTATTGATGTTTTTAACGTATGTTATAATAACGATAATAGCTAAATATGCTGGACAAGAAATAACCCTACCTCCTGCACAATGGTATTTATTTTTTGCAGCTAATTTTTACAATATAGGTCATGTGTTTTTTATAAAGGTATTGTGGACATTATCAGTAGAAGAACAGTTTTACTTAATATGGGGTATTTGTTTGTTTTATTTTCAAAAAAATATAAAAATTGTTTTAGCCTTATTAGCCGCTGTTAGTATAGCGTTTAATATTTGGGGGGCATTTAATGGACGAAGTATATATTTTCATACACTTACATATTTAGTAGATATGATGGCGGGGGCATTTGCCGCTTATTGTGTAAATAAAAATAATAAAGTAGCTATTACTATTTCAAAAATGAATGGATATAAATCTATTTTATTTTATCTATTCTTACCCGTTTTTTTTACTATTTGTTATTTTATTGATAAGTCTTTTTTAGGAATTGCTAATAATATTTTTGCATTTATTATGCGTTTTGTGTTTGTTGTTTATTGTTGCTTTTTAATTATAGATCAGATGGTGAATACCAATAATACGGTAGATCTTTCAAAAGGAACATTTTTGGTTTACACAGGAAAAATATCTTATGGGTTATATTGTTTTCATGGGTTTGTTATTACTTTCAGTTCTACCATTTTTATAAAATTAAAAATTAATGCCCCTCCATTTTTACTTGCTTTTATTATGCTCTTTATTACATTTTTTATAGCTTCATTAAGTTATAAATTTTTAGAAAAACCATTTTTAAATTTAAAAGGCAAACTCTTTTAGTGTTAACGAATCATTTAATTGAAGTGTACTAAAAGATGAAATGTATAGTTTTATAAACATAGATAAAGTGGGGCGGATAATTGTTGGTTGATATTTTTTTTATAATAGCTGTAAAATATTCGTATTTTAAAATAGTAAAAATCTAATTTATTTTTTTAAATTGTTTAAAAAGATAGGGCGTTTATTTCTTTAATTATAATACCATGAAATTGCTAAAACAGTACCCCTTTTTCTTATTGCTTTTCGTGCTATTTTTTTGTCTTCATGGGGCGGTTGAAAATTTTGGGCATATATCAATAAAGGAAACAGCATTGATAGGGTTGTCAATTTTATTCCAGTGTTCACTTTTTTTTATTTTTATTTTTATTTTTATAAGAAAATTTATTTTAACTAGTTTTATAGCCTTATTTACTGGTGGTTTTTATTTTTTCTTCGGTGTATTTCAAGATAAGTTGAGATTCTCAAGCTCTTTAGCTTTTCTTGGAAGGTATAGTGTGCTTATTTCTATATTTTTTACAATGATTTTCGCATTGTTTTTTTTGTTAAAAAAGAAGCAATCATCTTGGCCAGAAATTCTATTGTTCCTCAATATATTATTTTTAATTTATACAGGATATGATTTATTTTTATTATTACTTTTAAATAATCAAAAACAAATAAAAGTATCAACTATTAATTTTGACTATACTAAAGTTGTAAAAAAACCAAATGTATATTTTCTTTTGTTTGATGGGTATCCAAGTGTTAAAGTAATGAAGGATAGTTTTGATTTTGACAATTTTGGCTTTACAAATTTTCTGTCAAAAAATAGTTTTACTTCTTTGCCTATTAGTTCTAATTATGATATGACTCAATTTAGTATGTCATCCACATTAAACATGAATTATATTAATCCCCTATACAATTTATCACACACAACTCAGCAAGAGTATCAAAAAAGGCAAAAAGAAATAAGTAATGCAACTGTATTTGAGATTTTTGAAAACATGGGGTATCAACTTGAGAATAATTCAATTTTTGATATTCATAATTTGCCTGGTACTTCAAGCGAAAATAATTTTTTGCTTACCAATGGAATTTTACTTACCGATAAAATTTTTATAAATAGGCTAAACAAAGACATGGGAAGAATAGTTCCTCAAAGTGTTGTAAAATGGATGCCTTTTTTACAACGGAATTCAATTTTTAAGGATATGGTAAACAATAATAATATTGAAAAAGTATTATTAAAAAAAAATAATTTGCATAACCCAAAGCCAATTTTTAATTATGCTCATTTTATTATGCCTCACGCTCCTCATTATTATGATAGTGTAGGTAATTTTAATAATTCCCCTCTTCTTATAAATAAAAGTGATGATCAAATTAAAAATGAGTTTGTATCTTATTTAAAATATACAAATAGTGTAATGGAAAAAGTTGTTTTGCATTTAATAAAACAAGATTCTAATGCAATCGTTATTTTACTAAGTGATCATGGTTATAGAGCTTTTAAAAATAACAATACAGTACTTCCGAACAAATTGTCTAGTTTAGAAAACATAGGTGCAGTTCATTTTCCTAACAATAATTATGGAAATATTCCCGATACAATTACTAACGTAAATTTTTTCAGGTATTTGTTTAATACTCAATTTTATCAAAACTTTACTTTCGTAAAAGATTCTACCTTTCAATAAAACAAATTATTCTTTTATTGTATAATTATCCTAAGAAACTTAAATCTAATTATTAGAATTAGTAAACTTTTCAGTATTCACTTCCCTCGTCCTCCCCACATACTTACCCACCATATCAAATTCTACATTTACTTTATCACTTAATTCAAGTATATTGTTTTACCTTTTTATAATTAAGTCAATTTACTATTTTCAACTTAGCCACATCATGTTCTTTAAAAGCATTACTTGTTTTTAGCCTGTTTTCCATTTTATTAATATCATCACCAATTATGGTAGCAGTAAATTTTTGTGCTCTCTGCAGCATTGTTATATATGCATTTGGTTCATGTTGTCTTGTTAGTTTTCTCAAGGCAAGCATATAATCTTCACGATATACAGTAGGTATAATAATTTTTGTCTGCCCTTGTTTTACTAGTTCGGCATTCATCATTACCCTTGCTGTTCTGCCATTGCCATCTAAAAAAGGATGCACCTCGCTTATTAAAAACATAATGTAAGCTGCTTTGGCAAATGCTGCAGTAAGGGCTTGATAATAATCAAAACCTTTTATCAATGTTCCTCTCACAAGTGTATGATCAACAAAATATGTTTCGCCTGCTCTATTATTCTTATCTTTAAATTCACCAGGTTTTTTTGATAGTCGAGCACTCATCAAAACCTTATGCCTATATAAAAGTATATCTAGCAAAGCTTCGGCATTATTAGGAACGGTGTTCATTTCCTCTTTATTGCTTACTAGGTAATATGTTCCCAATATATCATGAGAGTCTTCGTCTCTATTTAGCATGGGTGTATTTGTTTCTATAATTTTTTTTGCATCTTCTAGTTCAAATTCTGTTCCTTCAATATAATTTGAAAAATAGGCTTCAAAAAAAGCTACATTTTTAAACGATTTGTTTGTAGTATTTTGCTCAGGTAAATCTTTAAATTCTTTTTGCTTTAATGCTATAAATAGTTTTTCAAATAGAGGCAATCTTGCAGGGTCATAAGGGTACCCAAATGCTCTGGCTAATGCTATTGGCGATTTAAGTACTTTTGAAGTTTTTGTAGTTAACAATGCACTTATGAGTTTATTTATTTTTTCAAACTCAGTTTGCATACTAACTTTTTCTGCTACTATTTTTATTTTATCTCTCAGCTCATTTAAACCAGCTTCGCCTTTTACTCTAATCACTTGCTCTAATCTTTCTTCTATTTCTGGCAGGCTAAGGGTTTTTGATTCTGCTCCTATTTGTCTAGATACTTGCATATTTTCCAGTAAAGCACGCTCTAGTTGTGATGCGTATAGTTCGCCTGAAAATATATTATCACCTTCAATTGGTTTATGCCCTTCCATAAACCGAAGTGTAATACCCGCTAGACTTATTTTTTTTGTGTAGGTATATGTAAGAAAAATATGACCTGTAGATGTTGGTTTAAATTCTAATGCGGATCGATGGCTTAACAATGAGCCAGGATAGAGTTTCCCCAAAATGGCAAAAAGATTTCTTTTTACAATGTCGCCTGCACTGTCTGTAAAGTTTGGGGAATAAATTCGAGGCGCAATCTTTCTTACTTTACCCGCTTTTTCAAGTTTCAATATTTGCTTACTTTGTATAGTATTACTTGTCGAAAAAACAACTTCTTGTAGATGGATAGGTAGAATATTTTCCATTATAATTCTATTTTACAACGAAATTGCATAATATTTTCCATTATAAAATCATTTATGTATATTTTTTTCCATTATAATAAAATTAGTGCTGTAAAATATCGGAGTAAATTTTTCCACTAAAAAAGAAATTTGGTTAGATAACGGCAGATAATTTCCATTATAAGCCAATTTTAGGATAAAATATTCTAGTATAAAATATTCAATCAGTTACTTTAGGTTGAGGCAAACAGCTCGGTACTGCCATACTAATCTTCTAGTAATCTCATGTAAACCTTTATTATCTATTTCATATAGAATTATAGTTTAATAGAAAATTACATACCCACCTCCCTCATCCTCCCCACATACTTCCCCACCATATCAAATTCTACATTTACTTTATTGCCTAAGGCAAGTTTGTGCATATTTGTATGCTCATAAGTGTAAGGAATAATGGCAACAGTAAAATTGGTGTTCGTAATATTAAAAATAGTAAGGCTTATACCATTTAATGAAATAGAGCCTTTTTCAATAATGAGGGATGCAAATTTTTCATCAATTTCTATAACATATTCCCAACTTCCATTTTTTTCTATGTAATCAACACACTTGCCCACAGTATCTACGTGGCCTTGTACAATATGCCCATCCAGTCTTCCATCAAAACGAAGGCAGCGTTCTAGGTTTATTTTTTGGCCAATTTCCCAGTCAGCTATAGTCGTTTTTTTAATGGTTTCTTCTATTGCCGTTACTTGGTAGGTTTGTTTGTTTATAGCTTCTATGGTAAGGCATACACCGCTGTGAGATAGGCTTTGGTCTACTTTTAATTCGTTTGCCAACTCTGTTTCAATGGTAAGTGTAATATTAGTATGCTGCTTTTCTATGGCTACAACAGTGCCTATTTTCTCTATTATTCCTGTAAACATGATGCAAATTTCGGTAAATGTGAAGTAAATTCTTTATTTAAAAACAAATACAAAAATGGTATGACTTAACTGAATTGGAAATTTTGAGTGTTTTATTTCTTTTTTTAAAATATTTTTATATCTTTGCACTCCCAAATCACTAAAAAAGGGGGTATCACACAATGTTAATAATAGATTCTAAAGATTGCGAAAACATAGACAAAGCACTTAAAAAGTACAAAAAGAAATTTGAGAAAAGCAAAACACTTTTGCAATTAAGAGATAGACAAGCTTTTACAAAACCATCTATTCGTCGCCGTACGGAGATAAAGAAGGCTGTATATAAGCAACAAATGTCTGAAGGTAAATTCGATTAATATACTTTACTGTAATATTTTTATAGACTGATGATTTAGTTATTACTAACTTTATCATCAGTTTTTTTATGTACCTAACTTACCCTCAATATCAACAACAATTTTTAGACTATTGTCGTTTTCAAAAACGGTACAGCAATCATACTGTAATTGCATACCAAAATGATTTAACGGCTTTTTTTACTTTTTTGGTACAAGAATTTGATGAAACCCAAATAAATAGTATAAAAACGACTTTTATACGTACATGGCTAGCTAGTTTAAAAGAAGATGATATTACCTCTAAAACGATTAATAGAAAAATATCTAGCTTACGATCATTTTTTAAATATTTACTCAAGCAAGAGGTCGTAAAAGTAAACCCAGTTACGTCAATTATATCCCCCAAATTGCCCAAGCGTTTGCCTCAATTTGTAGAGGAAAAAGATACCCATAATTTGCTTGAGAACTCCATTTTTGAAGAAGGATTTAAAGGGCAAACCGAAAAAATAATCTTGCAAATTTTATACAATACTGGAATAAGAAAAGCTGAGCTAATAAACCTTAAAGAACATCAAATAGACATGGGTAATAGCGGTATAAAAGTGTTAGGGAAAGGTAATAAAGAAAGAATAATACCAGTGAGTAAACAACTGATAATTGATATTAAAAATTATATAACAGAAAAACGAAGATTACTTGGGCCTTCAGAAGATAATTTTTTGTTGGTAACACTAAAAGGCAAACCGCTAGACCCAAAGCTAGTTTACAACATAGCCAAAAAATACCTAAGCCAAGTAACTACCATCGAAAAGAAAAGCCCGCATATATTAAGGCATAGTTTTGCCACTCATTTAATGAATAATGGAGCAGATTTAAATGCGGTAAAAGAACTGCTCGGGCACAGTAGCCTTGCAGCTACACAAGTGTATACCCATAATACTATAGAAAAATTAAAAGATGTGTATAAAAAAGCCCATCCCAAGGCTTAATAAGTAGTTTTGTAGAAAAAAAGTATGCTCACTTATGATAAGATTTTTCTATTTAATTGCCGCTTATAAAATTTCACTTTAGGAGCTATAAATATATTTGGTAACAAATTAATATTTGCATAACTTGTATTTAATATCAAAAGCTGCAACTTATCATTATGCCTATGAATTGAATGCTACATTAATTTTTTTATTTATCATTTAAAAAAACGGTTATGAACGTAAACATTCAAACAGTGCATTTTGATGCTGACAGCAAACTAGTAGACCATATTAATGCAAAGATTGGCAAAATAGCCCAATTTCACGATAGGGTTACAAAAGTAGACGTGTATTTGAAAC
>JAYVID010000382.1:0-2769 GCA_043770525.1 Ferruginibacter sp. | reverse complement strand
GAAAAAACTATTTTACCAGCAACCAATAATATAAGCGAGATGTTTGTGATAAACTGAATCCCATTCATTATCTGTTTTTTCAAATAATAAACAGTTCTTACTCCCACCTCCATCTTCTGTTTTTTCATATATCAAAAACGCTTTTGTTGTATCTCTGTTAAACCCAATAGGAGAGAATTTTAGAATGATTTTTTTATGACGTTTATTCTTCAAAATATCAGTATTGATAAATATATTAGTGCCTTTTATAAGTTTTTTATCAACTTCTTCCACTAATTGTATTTTTTTCGTAAAATCTTTGTACGTATCTTTTCCTAATACAACTTTATTATTTAGCAGTTTTGTTGTGTCATAATATGAATAATCATAGTTTTTCCTTGTTTCATTATCAAAAAAATATGTATATACTAAAATTGTATCTTTATTCCATCTCATTTTTTTGATAACGGCATTATAAATCTCATATTTAGGGCTGATAATCTCATTTTTAGGCAATGATATAGATTTCTCATGATTATCTTTTTTAATTTCTTGGCAAGAAACCAAAAAAAGTACACATAAAATTAAGATGATAATATTTTTCATTCTGTTTTTTATTTTATACAAAATAGCCTTTACAGTTAATAAAGGCTATTTCTCTTTATTTTAATGCCTAGAAGTGATATCACATTCCACCACTTTTGCAGTACCATTTGGCAGATACTCAATAACAAATATCTTATCAAAACTTCTCAGATAAGATATTGTTTTAGCATCAAATAGCCTCCGTTGATTTCTGATAGGGTGGTTATAATCATAATCTATGGAAGGTTGCATATCCATATCTAACTGTGCTGCTGTCCGTGCTTGTGGATACAAACTAGCCACTTGTGAAATATTAATGGTTTGCATAGTAGCTCCTTGCTTTGGAGTAAGTTCTAAATCAAGCCCATAATAAACTGGGTATTGTATAAAATATGTTCCTCCAGTCAATTTACTAACTCCACACTCTTGCATACGAGAGATCCTATCACTCCTCCTTAGATACTTGTGAATATCCTTTGTAATATTAGGTTCATTTGGGTTAAAAATCAAGTACAAATTTGTGCCTTGATTCTGTCCGTTAGCTTTTATTCCCATAAATAGAAATAAAAAAATCAAAAAATACTTTTTCATTTAGTTTTTATTAAAAAGTTATCAAAATATTATGGGCAAGGATTTTCTAGTTTTCTATTATCTGTTAAATTTTTAGCCTTATCTCTTCTATTCGTGGACATATTTTTGTCACTATATCCAAGTCCAAAAGGAAGTCCGCCTTTGTATCTATCCGTTTCTTCTAATCCATCAAATGCTAATGCTTCATATTCTGCTTGTGTACTACGGTTGCCATCAAAAGCCTTTATAATAGCTACAAGCTCATCATGCCAGTTTTTAATGATATATTCGTGTTGTACTGCGCCCATATCTACAACATTCGTACTTCCTTCTTTGTATTTCTGCATCAAATCACGGATTTCAGGCAAACCAGCAGGCGTTACAAGCCCAGTACTATCAGCCAACATACCACCACCTTGATTACGTATCATCATATAAAGCCTTGCGTGCATTATCTCGTGTGCCATTGTTTTAGCTATTCCCAATGGTGAGTAGATATTTACAGTACCATAAACACTAGGTTTATTTTGTGTATCTGGATTGATAGTGATAATTATGTCCCCAGAATTATACGTTCTCTCCTCTGCAAGTCCTCTACCTATTACCGCACCTGCACCAATGGTAATTTTAAACCCTGCTACATTTGGACAAGCATTAAGAAATGCTCTCATTTCAGGTAATTGCATTAACTTATCATAAACACAATCAATATCCCTATTATTGGGGTCATTAGTAAGATTTGAATGTTTAGCAAGAGTTGGAGTTCTTCCATTTACTTCTATTGGATTTCCGTCTGCATCTCTTGGTATTCCATCCCCCCAGCCTTCTGTTTCACCCCACGAGAAACCAGAGTCTGGGAAATACCAAACACCAATTTCACCGTCATAAATCATTCCAGGGTGTGGCATTGGCGGTATTACTGGTATTGTATATGGTACAAGCACAGGAGGGGGATTATTTGTTCCTCCTGTTCCTCCACTTCCGCTACTACCATTGTTCTCTATGGGTGGATTTTCTGAAGGTGCAGTACTAGGATTATATCCTGAGCCGACAGGCGCATGTGGTGTATAAGGCGTATGGACGTAAGGTGGTCTAGGGCTTGTGGGGCTTGGGCTACTAGGATTGGGTATATCACTTGGAGAGCTACCCCCACCACTACCACTATCGCAACTATCATAAAATACTTCACCAGTACCACCATAAACAGTTATGCAACCTCCGTCACTAGGTACTACAACCAACGAATTAGGCTCATTACTGCCATTACTTACACCATTCTCAAAATTCTCTGTGATAATTCTGTTATAACTTAAATCAGAAGTAGCCATCACACCAGAAAAACCACTAATATTATTTTCTTTGTAGTTTTTGAAAATAGCATTATGATTTTCTTTCACAAAGGTAAGATTTCCTACCAGTTCTACAATATTTGCCTCCAAAAAATCATCATTGGCATCTACATGTATGCAAAGCCTACGGATAAAACCAATTTCTTGGTTGTAATCTACCCGCAAATTTCGTACCACAGGCACAATCAGCATTTTTTCGTTGTTGGGAAGGAGTTCTACTACTGTTTTGTCCCATTGTGGTTCAAAATCTTTGAAACGAGCAGAATCAGCAGCTGTCATTCTTTCG
>JAYVID010000381.1:0-6914 GCA_043770525.1 Ferruginibacter sp. | reverse complement strand
GAAGGTATTTTGGAGATAATTTATTTGAAAGATTGGTGGTAGCTTCATTGCAAAAGGCATGGCATAGTAGCTAAACCAAATAACGGACAGTCATTAAATTATTGTAATGCATAGAAAAAAAATATGTTTTTTCAACAATTAAAGCACAAAAAAATGTAATGTATTTTATCTATAAAAAAAGCTATAATTTTACAACTTAGTAGTACTAGTTATTGTGCCCTAACAAAGAAACTTATGCTACATTTTTTTAAAAAATAAAATTGAAGAAATGAAAAGATTTTTAACCTTACTACTCGTTTTACCTTTTGTTACTTATGCACAAGATGCAGTTTTAATTGTGAAAGGTACAGCAGGAAACTTTTATTTAGATCATACAGCCGCACCAAAAGAAAGCTTTTATAGTATAGGTAGATTGTATAATATTAGCCCTAAAGAAATAGCTCCTTACAATAGTACTACATTAGAAAAAGGACTAACAATTGGACAAACTATAAAAATTCCTTTAAAAGATGTAAATTTTACGCAAACAAACAATGTTGCTGCTGATGAAGTAAGTGTGCCTTTGTATCATAAACTTGAAGCAAAAGAAAATCTATACCAATTGAGTACTCGTTTTAATAAAGTACCTGTAGCAAGCTTAAAATCATGGAATATTTTAAAAAGCGAAAGTGTTAGTGTAGGGCAGAATATGATTGTAGGTCATTTAAAAGTAAAAAAGGATTTATCAGCTTTGGCTACACGAAGTACGAATGTTGTGGTAAATACTGTGCAGGAAGAAGAACCCAAAAAAGAAGTACTAAAGGATGCTGTTGTAAAAGCAAAGCCAACAGTAATAGCAAAAGAAGAAGTTGCTGAAACTGAAAAATCTACCGCAGTAAATGAAGTGGAAGCAGCTGAAAGAGCTTTAGAAGCTGCAAAGAAAAAAATGGAGGATGCTGTAAAAAAAGAAAAACTAGCAAAAGCTGCAGCTGAGAAAACGTTAGTTGATAAAGCTACTGTAGAAAAAGCAGCAGCTGAAAAAGTAGCAGAAGAAAAGGCTAAAATTTTTGCAGCTAAAGAAGCAGCAAAGCAAAAAGCAGAAATTGCTAAAGTTGCTGAAAAGCCTGTTGTAGAGGAGGCTCCAAAACCAAAACCGGCTCCTAAGAAACCAGTAGTTGCACCAATTGAACCAGAAGAAGTAGCAAATAACGCAAAAAATTTTAGTGGTGGTATTTTTAAAAATGAATTTAACAGTGAAGGGGAAGTAGATAATGGTAATGCTGGTGTATTTAAAAGTACCAGTGGATGGGAAGATGGTAAATATTATTGTTTGTATAATAAAGTACAACAACATACAATTGTAAAAATTACAAATAAAACAACGGGTAAATTTGTATATGCAAAAGTATTAGATGCAATGCCAGATCTTAAGCAAAATGCAAATGTAATTATAAGAGTGAGCAATGCAGCTGCGGATGTCTTAGGTGCAAATGCGAATAACTTTGATTGTAAAATAGAATATTAAAATATAATTTTATTAACTGCCAGCAAAAAAAGCTGGCAGTTTTTTTTATAGATAAATTTTTTATAAAATGAATTACTTAATTACAGGAGCGGGGAGCGGTATAGGAAAGGCAATAGCTATACATTTAGCTGCTAATGAACATATTTGTTTTTTAATGGGTAGGAATGAAAATAAATTAAATGAGACATTAAATGAACTAAAAGCTGGTAACCATAAAGTTTTTTGTGCAGATATAAGTGACCAAACGAGTATAAAAAAAATAGTAACATCAAATGCTTTGCTAGCGCTTGATGGCATAATTGCCAATGCAGGCGTAGGAGGTGAAAACTCATTTGGCGAAAATGACCGATGGAATGAAATAATACAAACAAACCTAACTGGTACTTATTTAACGGTGCAAAATTTTTTACCTGCATTAATGAAAAGTACCCATTCGGTAAAACAAATAATCATTACATCTTCTGTTTTAGCAAGGTTAGGTGTAGCCAATTATGCTGCTTATTGTGCATCTAAAGCAGGGTTACTAGGGCTTATGAGAAGTTTGGCAGTACAATATGCTCCCAATAATATTTTAGTAAATGCTATATGCCCTGGTTGGGTAAATACTGATATGGCACAAAATGGTTTGCAAGGTATTGCTGATGGTATTGGAATTTCTAAAGCTGAATTTTATGATATAGCTATGCAAAGTGTACCATTGAAAAGAATGAGTGAGCCTGTAGAAATTGCAGAACTTGTAAATTACTTATTAAATCAATCATCTATAACAGGACAAACTTTTGATATAAATGGAGGTTCGGTTATGAATAGTTAATAAAATTTTATATTAGTAAAGAAACTGCTAGCTTAAAAATTAGCAGTTTTTTTTATTTTAATCCTTTTTTATATTTTCTAGGAATTTTGCATACTATTTTGTTCAACCAAATTTGTGTAAATCCTTTAAATATGTGAGCTAAAGTTTTTTTATTGGATTATTTTTAAAATCAAATTGGTCTTAATATTTTTCTTTACCTTAACAAAAATTATAAATATGGGAAATTATATTTTAGCATTAGACCAAGGTACTACAAGTAGCAGAGCTATTGTTTTTAATAAACAAGGTGAAATAATTTCAGTAGCACAAAAAGAGTTTACACAAATTTTTCCGCAAGCAGGGTGGGTGGAGCATAATGCTAATGAAATATGGGATACACAATATATAGTAGCAGTTGATGCTTTGCATAAAGCAAATTTGAAAGCCACCGATATTGCTGCTATTGGTATAACAAACCAAAGAGAAACCACCGTTGTATGGAATAGAAATACTGGAAAGCCTATTTATAATGCAATAGTATGGCAAGATAGAAGAACAGCTGCTTTTTGCGATGAACTAAAAGCAAAAGGACATGCAGCAATGATAAAGCAAAAAACAGGATTGGTAATTGACGCTTATTTTAGTGGTACAAAAGTAAAATGGATTTTAGATAATGTAACAGGTGCAAGGGATATGGCTAAAAATGGTGAGTTGTGTTTTGGTACCATAGATACTTGGTTGTTGTTTAAACTTACCAATGGTCGTGTACATAAAACAGATGTAAGCAATGCAAGTCGTACCATGCTGTGCAATATAGAAACTTGCCAATGGGATGGAGCACTCGAAAATTTATTAAATGTGCCTGGTAATATGCTACCACAAATATGTAGTAGTAGCGAAGTATATGGGCATATAGAAAACCTTGAACCACTGAATGGTATTGCCATAGCTGGTATAGCTGGAGATCAACAAGCTGCTTTGTTTGGGCAACTATGTACAATGCCTGGCATGGTAAAAAATACTTATGGTACAGGTTGTTTTATGCTTATGAATACAGGTACAGAAAAAGTTGTTTCAAATAATAATTTACTTACTACAGTAGCTTGGAAAATTAATGGAATTACACATTATGCTTTAGAGGGAAGTGTGTTTGTAGCTGGTGCAGTAGTACAATGGCTTAGAGATGGATTGGGTATTATAAAATCATCTGCAGAGGTAGAAGAACTTGCCAATAAAGTTGATGATAATGGTGAAGTATATGTAGTGCCAGCATTTGTAGGGTTGGGTGCACCCTATTGGGATCAAGATGCAAGGGCAACAATAACGGGGCTTACAAGAGGCAGCAATGCTAGCCATATAGCTAGAGCAGCAATTGAGAGTATTGCATATCAAACTTATGATGTATTAAAAGCCATGGAAGCAGATAGTAACATTAGTATTAAAGAATTAAGAGTGGATGGGGGTGCAACTGCAAATAATTTACTAATGCAATTTCAAGCAGATATGCTTAATACAGATGTATTGAGACCATTGGTTACAGAAACAACTGCATTAGGAGCTGCTTACCTTGCAGGGCTTGCAGTTGCTTTTTGGGCTAGTACAGAAGAGTTGCAAGCTCAATGGAAAATAGAAAAAAAATTTGTAGCAAAAGAAACGGAAGAAAAAAGAACAGCTTTATTGAATGGATGGAAAAAAGCCTTAAGAGCTACATTGAGTAATAATGGATAGACTAACACAAATAAAATATTTAGAAAGGGTAAATGAGTGGGATGTAATTATAATTGGGGGAGGTGCTACTGGTTTAGGAGCTGCTGTAGATGCGGCTTGTAGAGGATATAAAACATTGTTGTTAGAAAAATTTGATTTTGCAAAAGGAACTAGTAGTCGTGCAACAAAATTGGTACATGGTGGTGTGCGGTATCTTGCACAAGGCAATATAAAGCTTGTAAGAAATGCATTAAAAGAAAGAGGGATATTATTAAAGAATGCACCTCATGTAGCCACAAAAATGCAATTTATTATACCAAATTATAAATGGTGGTTACAAATTTATTATGGTATTGGTTTAAAAATTTATGATGCACTCAGTGGCAAATTAAGATTGGGAGTAACCAAAATATTATCTGCAAAAAAAACATTGATATTATTGCCAAATATAACTTCCAAAAAATTGAGAGGTGCTGTAATGTACACTGATGGACAATTTGATGACGCAAGGCTTGCAATTAATCTTGCGCAAACAGCTGTGCAAAATGCTGCCACCGTTTTAAATTATGTAGAAGTTATTGCTTTAACAAAAAATAAAAATATGTTGAATGGGTTGGTTTGTATAGACACATTAACCAATAAAGAGTACCATTTAAAAGCCAAAGCTATTTTAAATGCAACGGGTGTTTTTGTAGATGATATTCTTAATATGGATAATAAAACTACAGACAAAATTGTTTCGCCCTCTCAAGGTGTACATATTGTAATTGATAAAAAACATTTTGAAAGCATACATGCATTGATGGTGCCCAAAACAAGCGATGGGAGAGTGCTCTTTGCAGTACCATGGCACAATGCAGTGATAGTGGGCACTACTGATACTGCTGTATCTAAAATTGAAATAGAGCCAACAGCTTTTAAAGAAGAAGTAGAATTTATTTTAGCTAATTTAAATGTTTATTTAAAAACGAAATTGTGTAAAGAAGATGTAAAATCGGTTTTTGTGGGCTTACGACCTTTGGTAAAAAGAAAAGGAGCAAAAAATACTTCTTTGCTTGCAAGAGATCACACTATTTATGTAAGTGAAAGTAAATTAATTTCTATAACAGGAGGTAAATGGACTACGTATAGAAAAATGGCTGAAGAAGCAATTAATAATGTAGCTTATGTAGGTAAGTTGCCTATTGTAAAATCTGCTACAGATGGTTTGCAAATTGTGGGTAATACCGCTGATAAAATAGAGGAAACATATTTGCAAGTTTATGGGTCGCATGCAACAGAAATTAAAAAATTATATGAGGAGAATAATACTTGGTTAGAAAAAATTCATCCAAGGTATGATTACACAAAAGCACAAGTAATATGGGCTGTAAGGAATGAAATGGCCATAACAATAGAAGATGTGCTAGCAAGAAGAATAAGGCTTCTTTTTATTGATGCTAAAGCAGCAATGGAAAGTGCAGAGACCGTTGCAATATTAATGGCATTGGAAATGAATAAGGATAAAGCTTGGGAGAAAGAGCAAATTGAAAAATTTATTTTATTAGCAAAAAAATATTTAATATCTTAACAAAATTAAACCCCTTTTTTAAACAGCACTTTTTAAAGTTTTATTGTATGTCAGCATTTATATCTGAATTTATTGGTACAGCATTAATGTTATTATTAGGCAATGGAGTAGTTGCCAATGTTGTTTTAAACAAAACTAAGGGTAATGGTAGCGGATGGATAGTAATAACTTTTGGCTGGGCTATAGCAGTTTTTGTAGGAGTATACACTGCAAACGTAAGTGGAGCACACTTAAACCCAGCAATAACAATAGGAGATGCTATTTATAATAATGATTGGAGTAAGGTTTTAATTTATGTGCCTGCACAATTTTTAGGTGCAATGGTTGGCTCTACATTAGCTTGGCTTGCATATAAACAACATTTTGATGAAACAACAAATGCAGAATTGATTTTAGCTTCCTTTTGTACAGCACCTGCTATTAGAAGTAATGTTCATAATTTTATCTCTGAAACCATTGGCACTTTTGCTTTAATGTTTGGTGTTTTTATGTTGAATAATCCAGCGCCTTCAGTTGCGCTTGGCCCATTGAATGCAATACCAGTTGCTTTATTGGTATTGGGTATAGGCTTGAGTTTAGGTGGTTCATCAGGGTATGCTATTAATCCTGCAAGAGATTTGGGGCCTCGTATAATGCATGCTATTTTACCAATAAAAAATAAAAAAGGAAATGCTTGGGATTATAGTTGGATTCCAGTATTTGCACCAATTGTAGGCACAGCCTTAGCTGCTCTTTTATATAAAGTATTATATAGTTACCTTCATTATATACAATAATTCGGTATTGGTTTGCTCAATTATTTCAAAACTTCCGTCAAATGCTAATACTCTTAATTTAAGTTCCGATAAATTATTGCTAAGTATTGAATTTTCATATCTTATTCCATCATCTTTTATTGTTAATTGTGTAAAACCATTAGAATCATCAATATTCATAAAAACTTTATTTACCTTTTTGCATTTTAATATATTTATAATTTGTATTTGTGCAATTTGGTATAAAATATTTTGATTGCTTATGCTGCATTTTGCTACTGTAGCTGCATCGATATTTACATTGCATTCAATTTCATGATGGTTTTCCAAAATTGTAACGAGCTCATTTAGTAGTTTTACAAAACCTATATTCTTTAAATCCATTGGAGATATACTGGAAGCTAATAACCTTACTTCACTTAGAGTATATTTTAAAATTCTTTCGGCTTCTTCTATATAAGTCAAATCTTCAAAAGTAATTTTCTTCTTTGCAAGATTTATATGCAAATTAATAGCAGCAAGCATTTGAGCTATGTTTTCATTAAGTTTGTAGCTAATGTTTAAACGTTCAGCATCATCAATTTC
>JAYVID010000380.1:0-2958 GCA_043770525.1 Ferruginibacter sp. | reverse complement strand
AAAAAATATGAAGCACAACTAAAAGATGTGGAAACGCCTATGGCGGATAGCATTCGTAAGCAAAGCAAAAAAATACAAGATGAAATAAAAACGATAAATGATTTTATAAACGGTAAAAAAATAGAACGCCAAGGTTATGGCCAAATACCACAAGAAACAGTACTAAGAGCCTTTGAAGAAGCATTAGATAATATTGAAGGTAAAAACACAAAACCAACTAGTACTGATGAGTTGTTGGTAAAAAAATCAGAAGAAAAAATTGCCGAGGCGATAACTAAAATAAATAAATTCTTTAGTGGTAAATGGAAAGAATATCAAAATTTAGTAGAAGGTAACAAGGTTAATTTGTTTAAGGAGTTTAAAGAGTTGTAAAAAAAAATAAAATGTTTAAATTATTTAAAAGAACTCCACTTTACATTAAAGTCTATAAAAATAAAATAGAAATTACAAACCTTTTAAACGGAGAAACGGTTTCTAAAAATGCAATTGAAAAATTTTCAACAGAAAGAATTATCGTATCAAAATTCCAGCCTGCGTTAAAATTAATTTCAGAGATTTTAGTTGAAATGAAATTGTATAGAAGATACCTTCCTTATAGTTTTAATATTTTAGTACAACAAATGACGAAATTTGATGATGAATTTTCAGATATTGAAAAAAGAGCATACAGAGATTTGTGTGAGCAAGTTGGAGCTAATGAAGTACATTTAATAAGCAATCATGAAAAACTTACAATTGAACAAGCAACTATAGAGATAAAAAGGAAAGATAATTATTAGCATTTTTATCAAAACTTTTATTTCAAATAATGTAAATTCTACTTAATTTTCAATATGGGAAATTATATAAAAAAATGCCGCTTAGTTAAAACAAAGCGGCATTAAATTATTTGTAAAAAAAAAATAAAAAAAGTTCGTCTGCCTGCGGCAGTCAAACTGGAATAATCCACCCCGTCTGTCTTCGGCATCCACCCCTCCGGCGGAGGGGGAACAAAGCGGAGGGAAATCTCACAACTCATACCCATTGGGCAAAATTGCACCTTTCTTTATAACCACTATTCCTTCTTTTATGGTGAGCAATTCATGATCTCCGTCAGTTAAATGTGTACCGCCTGTTATTTTCACATTATCACCTATACGGCAGTCTTTATCTGCAATTACATTTTTCAAAACACAATTATCGCCAATGCCTACTTTCGGTATTCCTCTGGCAAAATTTGCTGCTATTTCATCTATCGTTTCGTAAAAATCGCTACCCATAATGTAACAGCTATCTAGTACACTTCCAGTTCCTATCCTACTACGTATACCAATTACGCAGTTATGCAATTGCTTTGCATGTATAATACAACCTTCGGATACCAACGTTTGTGTAATAGTTGTACCAGTAAGTTTTGCAGGTGGTAGCATACGAGCACGAGTGTATACCATTTGCTGGCTATCAAATAAATTAAACGGTGGTATATCTAAAGTAAGTGCAAGGTTGGCTTCAAAGAAGGAATAGATGTTTCCAATATCTGTCCAATAGCCTCCATATTGATAACTTATAACTTTATATTTACTTATAGCATCAGGTATAATTTCTTTACCAAAATCAGTTGCATCTTTTTTCTCTTCGCCTAATAAACTAAACAACAATTTTTTATTGAAAATGTAAATACCCATAGAAGCCAAATAATTTCTTCCCATGCCTTGCATAGCTGCACCAGTATCGCTTGTCCACTCTGGTAATAAATCCGCAGCAGGTTTTTCTATAAAAGAAGTTATTGTATTGCTTTCATTTGTTTTTAGTAAACCAAACTCGGTAGCTTCTCTTGCCGTTACAGGAATAGTAGCAATGGTAATATCTGCACCGGCTGCTTTATGATTGTCTATCATAGCAGCAAGATCCATTTGGTATAACTGATCTCCACTTAAAATAAGTACATAATCAAAATCATGTTTTTCTATGTGCTTAAAAGATTGGCGAACTGCATCTGCTGTACCTTGGTACCAGCCTGGGCTATCAGGAGTTTGCTCAGCTGCCAAAATATCTACAAAGCCATTGCTAAAACTACTAAACTGGTAAGAGTTTTTTATATGCTTATTGAGCGATGCAGAATTGTATTGGGTAAGTACAAACATTCTATTGATGCCACTGTTTATACAATTAGATATAGGAATATCTACCAAACGATATTTGCCTGCAATAGGCACTGCGGGCTTACTTCTGGTGGCTGTTAGTGGATACAATCTACTACCTGCCCCACCACCTAAAATCACTGATACTACTTGTTTGCTCGTCATAATATTTATTTTACTTGTTCGTATAATTGTATGTATTGTTGTGCACTTGCAGCCCAACTATTATCTATGTTCATCATTGTATTTACAACATTGTACAATTTACTTTTATCTGCAAATAATTGTAATGCTCTTTGTATAGAAACATCAATATCGTATAATGATGCGTAATTAAAACATAAACCAAAACCCCCTGGTTCATCAATATCTTTTACGGTGTCTTTTAAACCGCCCGTGCGCCTTACAATAGGCACAGTGCCATATCGCAAAGCGTATAACTGATTTAAACCACAGGGCTCCACCCTACTAGGCATTAATAAAAAATCTGCACCAGCATACATTAAATGGCTTAATTTTTCGTTGTAAGTTATTTGAGTATTATAGAATCCTGCAAAGTTGCTTTGTAAGCTTACCAAAGCATGTTCTATTTGTGGCTCACCACTACCAAGTATTAAAAAATTTAATTCTCCATCGTATAAAGTTAAGGCACTTCTTATAGCTTCTGGCAATAAATCTGCAGCTTTTTCACCAACGAGTCTTCCAATAAAAACAAACAATGGCAAGGCTGCATCCATAGTAAAATCTTTGCAAAGCTTTTGCTTGTTTAATGCCTTACCTTCTTTTGCATCTTTGCTTGAATAATTATCTAAAATA
Organism: Ferruginibacter sp.; assembly: GCA_043770525.1. Taxonomy (GTDB): domain Bacteria; phylum Bacteroidota; class Bacteroidia; order Chitinophagales; family Chitinophagaceae; genus Ferruginibacter. The sequence continues at coordinate 22 of JAYVID010000380.1, read as the reverse complement.
TAAGTATCCGTTAAAGGGTTCC
>JAYVID010000379.1:0-2869 GCA_043770525.1 Ferruginibacter sp. | reverse complement strand
TATCTATAAAAAAAAAGATATTAGTCAAAATTCATCTTATAAAATCTGTAATGAAAAAAAGTAAATCAAATACTAAGACTTTAAAAGTGCTTCATAGTTTAGAGGGTGCTAGGAAAAACAAAGTATAAGGGGTAATATGAGAGTATAAGATTAGTCTAGGATGATGTAAAAAAGTAGTAAAGCTGCTTAGTGCACTAATTAAATAAAAAACAGGTGTATTACCCACTAAAAAAACAATAAATAAAAAGTATATAAAAGAATAAAACCTGCTGTAGCCTATAAAGGGGTATTCAGCTAAAGAAGAACCTAAATAGGCTAAACTAGCAGAACCACATAAAAAAATAAATATAAAAAAAGGCCTATAATACCTCTTAGTATAAAAGCATTCAGATCAGTTAATACTACGTATGTATACAAATATATAAGGTAAGACAATTAAAATTAATATAGAGGCTAGCATAACTAGTACACCAGAGAGCTTATCTGGGACTGCCCTTAAAAGGGCGTAAAACGGTAAAAAGTACCATTCAGGGACTATATGTAAAGGGGTTGCTAAAGGGTTAGCCTCTAAATAATTATCTGGATGCCCTAGAGCATCAGGAGCATAACCTAAAAGAACTGAAAGAAAAATAAAATATAAACATAACCCAAAAACATCTTTTACAATAAATAAAGGGTAGAGAGCTAAATACCTTTTAGTAAGGTGACCTCCAAGAAGATAAGGGCTTGAAGACCCTCTTTCATGTAGAAGCATTAAATGAAATAATACTAAAGCTAAAAGTATAAAGGGTAAAAGAAAATGCAGAGAGAAAAACCTAGTAAGTGTTGGACCCCCTACTGAAAACCCGCCCCAAATTCAGCAAACGATATCAGAGCCTATATTAGGTATTGCAGAAATAAAGTTAGTAATCACTGTAGCACCTCAAAAGCTCATCTGGCCTCAAGGTAGTACATAGCCAATAAAAGCAATCCCCATCATAAAAAAAAAAATTAAAATACCTGAAAGTCATAAAATATTTATATTATTCAAAAAGGAGCCATAATAAAGGCTGCGAGATATATGCATATAAACAATTATAAAAAAAAAAGAAGCACCATTAGCATGTAAGTACCGTAGAAATCAACCATAGTTGGCTTCTCTCATTAAACCCTCTACAGAGAAAAAAGCTAAAGTAGACTCATTTATATAATACATAGATACGAAAATTCCTGAAAACAATTGTAGGGCTAAAAAAATCGAGGAAATAAATCCATAGTTTCAATTATAATTTAAGTTAGAGGGCGTTGGGTAATAATGGGCATGTGAATATATCATATTATAAAGGTTATTAAAAAATTTCATTAATTATTATTTAAGTATAAAAATATAAAAACCAATAGTCAAACAATGTCTACAAAATGCCAATACCAAACAGCACAAGTAATAAATGTATGGGGCTGGCTTGATTCACCAAAAAATTTAAAATTTACTATATTTTTATTAAAACCACTAAGATATCATACTGCTATAAGTAGACAAAGACCTACAAATACATGAAGACCGTGTAGACTTGTAATTGAATAAAATAAAGACCCATAAATAGTATTAACGTTAAAGTTAAGGCCTAATTTAATAGAATGATACTCAATAAATTGTGTTATTAAAAATAAGGTCCCAAGGTAAATAGTTATAAATAGGTTACTAATAATTATTTTTAATTTTAATGCAATATATAAAATTTTTCTAGAGTTAAAAGAAATAGATTTCAACACAAAGAGCACATAGTCATTTAAATTAAATAGGTGTAAAAAAAAAATTAGCGCTCTCGGTAGGTATATTTTTTTGAAAAAATCTGTTGGGTAAACTGATAATGACCTTAGTAGGTGCAAATAAGATAAAAATATTAATCAATCAGAATCTGATGAACTAATAAATTTAGATTTTAAAATAAAATAATCTTGATTTAGTGTGAATAAAAATCAACTGTTTAATAAGTTATTCAAAGGTAAATTCTTTGGAAATGCAAAAAAATATTGCAAAGATTTTAAATTATAATAATAACTATTGACTGTAACACCTGAAGTAAACAAAAGAAGTGTATTAAAATAAGGAAGTTCTAAAGGATCTACAACAAGTATAAACTTAGAAGGCCAAATAAAGCCTACTGACATAGTAGGGGATAAGCTAAAATAAAAAAGAGCACAAAAAAAAGCAGCAAATAACATAATTTCCGATGCAATAAAAAGAGACATGCCAAATAGTATACTTTTCGATGCACGCGAAGTATTAACAGCATCTGAAAGACTATCAAGATATAATAAATAGGTCCAGTTGTATACTGTATTCACAAAAAAGAATAAAGAATAAATAATAAGAGATAAAAAAATGCCCTTTTTTAAAAACAGGAGCATAATATATAACAAAGGTCATTCAGAAGTATTATAATATAGGAATTCAAAACTTATAGGCTCTGAAAAAAAAGTTACAAAACTAAGAATAAACATTGTTAACCAACCAGATAGACTTATAGGTATATATGTAGGGGTAGCTATATGGTAAGAATGACCTTTATTAAAATGGGCCTTAGATTGAGGGCTTTTCAAAGACACAATGGGATTAACGTCTGAGCTACTAGGAACAAAACTAAAGGTAGAACCTTTACCTCATTTAATGGCTAATCAAGGCTTATTTAACACAAAAGATACATGCGCTCATTTAGTATTAATAAAAGAGGTAAAAAAGACGATAAACAAGAATAAGTTTAATATACAAAGAAGATATACGGTAATTATAGGTTGTATAAAGGGTTTCGTAGCCACCATATAGAAGGCTATATATAATATTATGATTATTACATTTGTAGGGGCTAGTTGTGGCATTTTTTAATAC
>JAYVID010000378.1:0-8448 GCA_043770525.1 Ferruginibacter sp. | reverse complement strand
CATCTATAGAATCAGTTAAGTCAGCAAGCCCACGTTTATTTTCGGGGTTTAGTAAAATACCTTTGCAGCCTAGGTTTTTAGCAAATTGAATATCGGTATATCTATCACCAATTACATAAGAATGTTGCATATCTACAGAAGAATTGTTCAAGTAGTTATTCATTCGCCCAATACGTGGCTTGCGCAAGGGTGATTGTTCATCAGTATGAGAATCGTCAATAATAATTTCTTCAAAAATGATACCCTCATTTTTCAAAACTTCTAACATAAAATTTTGTGCAGGCAAAAATTTTGAAATAGGATATGCAGCTGTACCCAACCCATTTTGATTAGTAACCATTACCAATTTAAATGATAACTCCGTAGCAATTCTACCCAACCAAGTAATTACATTTGGGTAAAAACGTAATTTCTCAATACTATCAATTTGCTCAGGCGATGGTGGGCTTTCTATCAAAGTGCCATCCCTATCTATGAATAAATATTTTTGCATTATTCTAATTTAATAATCGAATCAAATAATTAACTTCATAAGTTTTAAGTCTTGAAACTTTTGAAACCTTGAACCTTGAACCTTGAACCTTGAACCTTGAACCTTGAACCTTCAAACTTCAACCTTCATTTCTATACCCAATCCATTTCCACCCGAGTATATAATTTTCCCATTATCATACCCCACACCAGTAGCAATATCTTCTGATAATAAAAGTGGCCCATCCATATCTACAAAATCTAGCAAGGGAGCTAAGTGTGCTATTGCAGCAGACCCTACGGTGCATTCATTCATACAGCCCACCATCACTTTTAGCCCAAGTGTTCTAGCGTGTGTAATCATCCACCTTGCAGGTGTAATGCCGCTACACTTGGTTAGCTTTATATTAATTCCATGAAAATGATTAGCACATTTTTCTACATCGTTTTCTTTTACACAAGCTTCATCAGCATACAATGGCAAGGGCGATTTTTCAAACAAAATTTTCATACCATCCCAATCATCTTTTGCCAGAGGCTGCTCTACAAATATCACACCTGCTTTTTTTAGCAATGGTATTTTTTCGAGTGCTTGTTCTAGTGTCCACCCAGCATTTGCATCTACACAAAAAGGAGCAGTTGTATGCTTACGCAAGGTTTGTAACATTTCTACATCTCCATCAAACCCTACTTTTATTTTATACAAAGGCCAAGGTTTTTCAGTCATTTTTTTTACCATCATTTCTGTGGTATCTATGCCAATTGTATAATCGGTTACGGGTGCTTTTGCTATGTCTAGCCCCCACAATTCGTATAAGGGTTTGCGTTTCATTTTGCCATACAAATCCCAAGCGGCTATATCCAATGCACATACCAAAAATGGATTATTTGGAAATAAATGATGCAAATAATGCCAATATCTTTCAGGATCACTCAACGAAAATTTTTCTACAAATTGTTTCTTTGCTTCTAAATCTTCTATCATTTTTTCTACCGTAATATCATAGTATGTTATAGCAGGTGCTTCTCCATACCCTACAAATCCAAAATACTCTAGCTTTACTATTAAGGATGGCTGATGTGTTTTTGTACCTTTAGAAATAGTAAAAGGATATTTAAAAGGAAGATTTATCTTTTTGTAGGAAACTTTTATCATGATAATAAACTTAAAACTTTATTAAAAAAACAATGAAGCAAAAAAACCTTCAACCTTCAACTTTCAATCTTTACTCCCCTCCTCCCATATCATACACAAATGGACAATCGTTTCCGCAGCTTTCATCATATCATTTACACCAATCCACTCTTGCTTTCCATGTATGTTTTGCATACCAGTAAAAATATTAGGGCAAGGCAAACCCATATAACTTAGCCTACTACCATCTGTACCACCTCTAATATTTTCTTGTATAACCGCTATGCCACTGCGTTTGATAGCTTCTGCAGCATTAGCCACTACTTGTGGATATTGATCTAACACTTCCTTCATATTTCTATATTGCTCTGTTTGTATGTATTCCATACGAGCGCCTTTGTATTTTGCAACTACAGTTTCTGCAATACTTCTTAATCTTGCATGGTGGCTCAATAATCCATCTCTTGTATAATCCCTTACAATAAAACCAATCGTAGTTTTTTCTGCAATACCATTTACAGATACTGGGTGCACAAATCCCTCCCGTTTTTCTGTGGTTTCAGGGTTCCATTCATTTTTAGGCAAAACATCTAATATTTCTCCAGCAATTTTTATTGCATTTACCAATTTATTTTTTGCATACCCAGGGTGTGCAATTACGCCATGCACCACAATACTTGCACCATCTGCACTAAACGATTCATCTTCCAATGAGCCAGCCTCTCCACCATCTAATGTGTAACCAAACTGTGCACCTACTTTTTGCATATCTATTTTTGCAACCCCTTTTCCTACTTCTTCATCTGGCGTAAATACAATTTTTATATCACCATGCTTTACACTTGGGTTATCTATTAAATATTGTGCAGCCTGCATAATAATTGACACTCCAGCCTTGTCATCTGCACCCAATAAAGTATTACCACTTGCCGTTATTATATCGCCACCCACATGAGTTTTTAAATAAGGAGATTTTACAACGCTTAGTATTTGCGTAGTATCATCTGGTAGCATAATATCTAGTCCATCATAATTTTTATGCAAAATAGGTTTCACATTTTTACCACTACAATCTGGTGCTGTATCTACATGGCTGCAAAAACAAATAGCAGGAATATTTTGTTTGTCACTATTGCTCGGTACTGTTGCATACACATATCCAAATTCATCCATTTCCACATTGCTCAATCCCATTGCTTTTAATTCTGCTTCTAAAATTCTGCTTAGGTCTTTTTGTTTTTCTGTAGTTGGAAAACTATTACTCTCAGGATCACTTTGTGTATCAATTTGTACATAGCGCATAAATCTTTCTACGAGAGCAACTTTATTTATTTCTATCATTTTATACTTATTTGTAGCTGTGAAATTAAGGAATGTAATTTTAACGCAAAGTACACAAAGAAAAAACCGCAAAGAACGGTAAGAAAAACTTAGCGCACCCTGCGGTTCTCAGCATCTTTGCGATACTCTATATCCCTATTTCCATCAATTCTATATCAAACACCAATTCTTTTCCCGCAAGAAAATGATTGGCATCAAAAATCACAAAATCATCTTTTAATTCTTTTACTACCACAGGAAAAGGCTGTCCCTGCTCATTTGTAAGGGTAAGCTGTTGTCCTATTTCCAATTTCATATCAGCAGGTACATGCTCTTTTGGAAACTCAATAATGGCCGTTTCGTCTGTTTCGCCATAACCATCTTTAGGAGCTATGTTTATTGTTTTCTTATCCCCCACTTTCATACCAGGCATAGCAGCATCAAAACCTGCTATCATCATACCTGCACCTACTGTAAATTCCAATGGTTCACGCCCATTACTCGAATCGAATTGCTCACCGTTTGTAAGCTTACCAGTGTAATGTACTTTTACAACATCACCGCTTTTAACCTCTGCCATAATTTTAATTGTTTTATTAGCCCCCCAAATCCCCCGCAGGGGGACTTTTGAAGCCCGTGATTGTTAAATTGTTTTATTATTAAATTGTTTTGTTGCTAATTTGCTTTTGCAAACATTCAATTGCTCTTTGCCAACTGAATAATGCCAACTGCAAAATAAATAAGTTGCAAATTTAATTAATAACAACATGTATTTCGTATAAAAAAATAATGCAACTTTGATTTATGAACAAGAAATCAATATTAAGTATCATTTTAATTACAATTTTATATGGTTGCAGTAATGCACAACCAGCACCCAAGCAAGCACAAAACTCCAAAGTTATTGTAGGAGCAGAACGAATGGAGCTTTACTTAAATTCGCTAAAAGGTAAGTCTGTAGCGGTTTTTGCAAACCAAACCAGTATGATAGGCAATACACATTTGGTAGATTCACTTGCTAAGCTGGGTATAAAACTGGTAAAAATATTTGGTCCAGAACATGGGTTTAGAGGTGTAGCAGATGCTGGCGAACATGTAAAAGATGGTATAGATATAAAATCTGGGTTACCAGTGATCAGCTTATATGGCAATCATAAAAAACCCACCAAAGAAGATTTAAAAGATGTAGATATAGTGGTTTTCGATATACAAGATGTTGGGGTTCGTTTTTATACATTTATTTCTTCGTTGGAATATGTATTGGAAGCATGCTTAGAAAACAAAAAATCGTTGTTGGTTTTAGATAGACCAAACCCAAATGGATTTTATGTAGATGGCCCTGTTTTAGATATGAAGTTTAAAAGTTTTATAGGCATGCAACCAATACCAATAGTATATGGAATGACGATAGGTGAGTATGCAACCATGCTTGCAGGAGAAAATTTATTGTCAACCGAAGCCAACAAAAACTATAGATATAAAAACAGTATTGAAAATGCAGCAACATTGCCTTTTTTACTAAAAGTAGTTTCTTGCAAAAATTATGACCACAATACAAAATATATTTTGCCAATAAACCCCTCTCCTAATCTGAGAGAAATGCAATCTATTTACCTATACCCTAGCACTTGCTTTTTTGAAGGTACGGTATTAAGCGAAGGGAGGGGTACAGATAAACCATTTCAAATTTTTGGTCACCCAAGCTACGATAAACAATTATATCCATTTATACCAAAACCAAACGAAGGTGCAAAAAGTAGTAAATGTTTTAACCAGCAATGTTATGGTTGGAACATTAGTGGAACAAAAGAAGAAGTATTAAAAAAAGTAGATGGCAAAATTCAACTAAAATATTTATTGGATGCTTTTACATTATTCCCTGGGAAAGACAGTTTTTTTCTTGCCAATAATTTCTTTCATAAGCTTGCAGGAAACGATGTTTTAATGAAGCAAATAAAAGCTGGAAAAACTGAAAAAGAAATAAAAAAAAGCTGGGAAAAAGATTTAGTAAAATTTAAAGTAAGAAGAAAAAAATATTTACTGTACAAAGATTTTTAGCCCTCACCTCCCTCACCCTTACCCTCTCCACTGCGTGTAGAGGGATGGCTCGAAGATTAACCTCACCCTTACCCTCTCCACTACGTGGAGAGGGATGGCTCGAAGATTGTTCAGTAGATTGATTTCTTATTTTAACTTTATTATTGCAAAAATTATTTCAACATTTAATTAATGAATCAATTGAACAATTCAACATATAAAGATTTACGCATCGTTTTCATGGGTACCCCAGAGTTTGCAGTAGCATCGCTAGATAAATTGGTAACTGATGGTTGTAATATTGTAGGAGTAATAACGGCGCCCGATAAGCAAGCTGGGCGTGGCATGCAGCTACAACAAAGTGCAGTAAAAAAATATGCAGTAGAAAAAGGGTTGCACATACTACAGCCAGAAAAATTAAAAAATGAAATTTTTATAGAAGAATTAAAAACGCTAAAAGCAGATGTACAAGCAGTGGTAGCTTTTCGTATGTTGCCTGAAATAGTTTGGAATATGCCTCCTATGGGCACCATAAATGTGCATGGCTCTTTACTACCACAATATAGAGGTGCTGCACCCATAAACTGGGCTGTAATAAATGGAGAAGAATATACTGGTGTTACAACTTTTAAATTACAGCAAGAAATAGATACAGGTAATATTTTATTAGCTGAAAAAATAAAGATAGAAGAAAACGATACAGCTGGTACGGTACATGACAAGCTAAAAGACCTTGGTGCAAATCTACTATTAGAAACCATCAAAGGTTTAGCAGCAAACACTTTAATTGAGCAACCCCAACCTTCAACCTTTTTCCTTCAACCTTCAACCCTTCACCATGCACCAAAACTTTTTACAGAAACAGGCAAAATAGATTGGTCCAAACCAGTAGAAGAAATATATAATTTAATACGAGGCTTGTCACCATACCCAGCAGCATATACCAGTTTATATGGAAAAACATTGAAACTTTTTATGGTAGAAAAGTTAATTGAATCACCCTCTATTGAAATTGGGTCTTACAGAACAGATGAAAAAAATTATCTTCAATTTGCTTGTACAAATGGCTACATAAATATTTTATCATTGCAATTAGAAGGAAAAAAAAGAATGGAGGTAAAAGATTTTCTTCGTGGGTATCGATTTGAGAAATAAAAAAAATGCTTCCCTTTTTTGAGAAGCATTTTTATTGAATTATACTTTTAAAATTTAAAATGGTAAATCATCATCCAAAGGCATATCAGCCGCTGGCATTGGAGTTCTAGCAGCAGGAGGTGGTGTAGAACCAGTGTTAGTTACATTACCTGTATTGTAATTTTGTTGAGCCGCTTGTGGTTGCGTTTGTTGGCCTTGTTGACCTTCCGTTTTACCACCAAGTAATTGAATGCTAGAAACCCTCATACGCAAAGTAGCTGCTGCAGCACCTTCTCTGTTTGTGTATGCTTCTGCTTCTGGAGATCCTTCTGCATATACCATTTGCCCTTTCATAAGATAAGGCGCTATGGCAGTTCTATCTGTCCAATAAGCACATTCAACCCAAGTTGTTCTTTCTTTTTGAACGCCTTGTGCATCTTTATAACGTTCCGTGTGTGCTACACTAAAATTGATAACGTTTTTTCCGTTTACTTCTTTAAGTATGCAATCTTTACCAAGATTACCTACAATTTGTAATTTAATCATAACTGTGTTTTTTAATGGTTGTATTTGTTTAATTGTTGTATCTAATAAAGTTACAATTATTTTTTAAAATTTAAAAAATAAAATATCTAAAATCTTATGTCTCTTATCTAATATCCCTTGTTAATTTTTAATTCATTTTCTTTTTCAATGTACTTACTTGGTCTTGTAAATTATTTACCAAATTAGCCAAAGAGTTCACATCCCACCTTTGTTGTGTAGCCACTTTACCTATTACAACCTGTGCTGTCCAAAGTTCCATAATATCTTCTGCATTTACTTGGTAGGGTTGGTAAGATGGATTATCACTCACTAAAGTATATTTGTTTTTCAATTTTGGATTTTTTAACAGTCGCTTATAAACAATCCCTTCATTTCTACTTACTACAATATAGGCTGCATTATTTTTTGCTTCTTCTAAGTTCTCTGTCTTTTCGCATACAATAATACTACCACTTGGTGTAGGCAGCATACTATCTCCTATTATTTCAAATGCTCTATAATTACCGCCCGAAAGCATTGGTAATGTAAATGTATTTAATTCATCTATAAACTCAGCATCGGCATAGCCTGCAAGATAACCAGCAGCTGCTTTTACAGGTACAAAATGAATTACACATCTTTCTTCACTAGAAGCCATTTTCATTTTACGGCGTTTCATCAAATAGCTACCACTTTCATTGCTTAAATCTTTCAAAAAAAGTTCATCTAAACTCAATTTAAACATTTCTGAAACGACCTCTAACACATCCAATCTTGGATCTGCACGTTCCTCTTCATAAGCACCAATAAGGGAGCGTTTAATGCCCAATTTATTTGCAAATTCTTCTTGTGTAAGCCCACGCAATTTGCGTAAATACTTTAAGTTTAATCCTGCTTGTGACATAACAACTAATTTGATTAGTACAAATATACTAACTATTTTAGTTTTACCAAATTTATTTTCAAAAAAAAATAAAAAAGCTACAAATGCATGAATAAAAAATTACTTCTTGCATTGTAGCATTTAAAAAAATCTATCAGCTATAAGCCGGATTCTGTAACTTGTAGCAAGCCACAAGCGACTGTCATTTATCTTGTTGTAATATTACTATTACAATCTTGCTGCCTACCCTCCCTTACATATTTGCATATAACAAACGAGCAGCTTGTTTTTTTACTTTCGTAAAAACCAAGGGTATATGTGGCATTACAGCATGTAAGGTTTACCCATTTGTACTATTACTAATACAAACCGTGAGCTTTTACCTCACATTTTCACCCTCATCCCGATACAAGTATCGAGACAGTTATTTTCTGTGGCACTTTCTCTTACAATCGTATGCTGAGCTAATCGGTGCATACTTTTATAGCCGGCCATTAACCGGTACATTACTCTTTGCTGTCCGGACTTTCCTCCCTGTATAAATACAAAGCGACAGCCAGCTGATAGATATGCAAAAATAGGCTTGTTTACTTTTATAATAAGAAAATAGCAATCTATAAAATTCTTAGCTTTTTCACTACCAATTATAAAGAAATAGATTAGTTTTAAGAAAATATCGCCTTGCAAGCCTTCAATGCCATTTTCCCTTATCTTTGCACACTTGTAAAAAAAATTAACAAGCTTAAATTTAAAGAATTTAGACATGAAATTGAAAGGTTTAGTATGGATTTTTACCATTTTGCTTACACTTATTTCTCTATGGGAGCTTTCTTACACTTGGGTGGTACGCAGCCACGAGGGTAAAGTAAAACAAAAAGTAACCCAACAGCTAAAAAGCCAAACGGCTAATTTATCGCAAGATGATAGAGATGAACTAATTAAA
>JAYVID010000377.1:0-6745 GCA_043770525.1 Ferruginibacter sp. | reverse complement strand
CAAAATCACCTTGTATGCCAATGTTGATAGATTGGGGAATATAGCCTTTATGAAATGCTGTATTGCTTCTTGTATCTAATATTAAAGCACCTGTACTTTCTGCAACCAACAGAAAATTTTCTACAGATAATGCAGTCATACCATTGTTAAAAACAGTATCAAAATTTTCGTATCCTGTTTTGTTCATAGCTACATTTGCTCCAAAATAAGCTGGTGGAGGCAACAAGCCGTCTGTTACTTCTGTAATAAATTCTGGCTCCGTCATAGAAGCTCTCAAAGCATAATTTAATTGCTTTTGTATGCCAATAGTAGAGGTGGTTTCTTTGCTCATATTTTTACCACAAGCACTGCCTGCTCCGTGTGCAGGATATACAATTACTTCGTCTGGTAAAGTCATAATTTTGGTACGCAATGATTGGTAAAGCGTAGCTGCTAATTGATCTTGCGTCATAGTTGCTGCTTTCTGTGCAAGGTCGGGTCTGCCTACATCGCCTATAAATAATGTATCGCCACTAAACAAAGCATGTTCAACGCCATTTTCATCTAACAATAAATAACAAGTGCTTTCCATTGTGTGGCCTGGTGTATGTAATACTTTTATTTTAATATTTCCAATAGCAAATTCTTGTTGGTCTTTTGCACTTATAAAATCAAATGTTGGATAAGCATTTGGCCCATAAATTATAGGTGCATTTGTAGCCATGCTAAGATCAATATGCCCACTAACAAAATCAGCATGGAAATGTGTTTCAAAAATATATTTAAGCGTAACGCTATCTCTTTTTAATCTATCCAAGTAAGGCTGTGTTTCTCTTAAGGGATCTATAATTGCCGCTTCGCCATTAGAAACTATGTAGTAAGCACCTTGTGCTAAACAACCTGTGTAGATTTGCTCTATTGTAAAATTTTGAGTATTCATTTTTTGAGTATTTAAAGTGTAAAAGTAATTTCAATACAATTAATGATGTGTGACAAAAATTACACAAGGATTTTTTAACCCTATTGTTTTAAAATTAAAAGTGATAATTCATTACCACATTAAAATTTGTCATATTTACTTTGTTAATTATGTACTTATTATTAATAATTGTATGGCTATTATTTATTTTATGTACCATTAAAAATTGTGCATCTAACCCTTTAAAAAAACCTGTAAACTCATGTCGAAAATCTATATTTATTTGTGTGTAAGACGGCATTCCATATTTATTCAACGTGTAATTATCAACAGCTGGTAAATCATAGTATCCTATACCCAATTGTACTTTTGAATGTATTTTCGGTAAAGCATGATTTGTTTTAATTACATAAGCATGTACATCGCCTAAGCCTTCATTTCTTTCTCTAGGTAAAAAAGTAAAAAACGGATCTCTTCCCCATTCTCTTGGCATTTGATATCGACCACTGTTTGTAACACGGCTATAATTTACACTAGTTTGCCATTTGCTATTTTCAATACCGACTTTTACTCCTATTATATTTGCATGTGTACCTTTGGCTATATAGGTTTTCGATTGGTCTATATTACCTCCATTATTAATCGCATATTGCCTTAAGTATTGAAGGGCCATGGATAATTTATTACTATCCGTTAATAGTTTATTGTAATCTCCTTGTAGCAGTACAGTGTTGAAAATATTACCTACATACATTTCATACATTTTTACTTTTACGTTTTTATGCAAATAATATTCAGCACCTATTAATGCAATTCCGTTGCTGCTTATGTTGTTCTTATAATTACCTTTTGTACCATCAATATTTATCCCTTGCGAAGCAATACCGATTGATTGATTTATTTTGTACCATTCTACAGTGCTTCGTGGCGAAATTTGATAAAGGTATCCACCTTCTATTTTTAATTTTTTTGCTTCATATATTTCGCCATAAATGCCGCCAACTTCTGTAGGCCTCATTCTACCATCTTGTAAATTAATAAAGGGAGTGTTTAATAATTGCTTACCTATAGTTAGATGAGATTTTTTCCAACTGTACTTTAGGTACAATTCTTCTAAGCGATTTATATTGTTTTCGTTGGACGGATTTGTTACATCAAACAAAGCCATTTCATACCTATTGGCTTGATTGGTGCTTGAATCTAGTATTGTAAAATTAGATGAACCAATATTATATACATAAAAACCACTGATGCCAAATTGAAAACCTTTTATTGGTGCGGTTTCATATTTGATACCACCACCTATTGCATTTGCATAATAATCTGAAAGTGCATTTTGGTTGTTGGTGGTCATAAAAAAATACCTAAAATGCCCGTGTACTTGCCCTTTTTTAAATGCATATAATAAATTTGTAGTATCAATAGCAGTTTCCTTTTTTTTGCCACGCCACATTTCGGCTTTGTCGGCAATTTCTTGATGTTGTGCCTTTGCTATATTTATGCTAATAATTATTAGCAAAGTTGTAAATGCTTTTTTCATTTTATGTTAAGAACGAAAGCAAAATTTATTTTTATTAAAATTTATTTAAACACTGTTTCTTTTAATATGATATAAATACCCATTACCAATACAAACCAACCAAAAGCAGGTTTTAGTTTTGCTCCATCTATTTTTTTAGATAAATATGTACCAATAAATATACCGACAATAGCAAATGCTGAAACTTTAGAAAGTAAGACCCAATCAATGATTGTTTCATCTCCTTCGCCAAAAAAACCAATTAAAGATTTGGCAGCAATGATAACTAGGGAAGTACCTACAGCCTCTTTCATTGGCAGTTTAGATAAAATAACCAAAGCAGGTATAATTAAAAAACCACCACCTGCACCTACCAAGCCTGTAAGTACACCAACCACTGCACCTTCGATTAGTATTACAGGGTAATTAAATTTTTGTGGGGCATCATCATTAGAATTCTTCTTAGTTTTTTTAATCATACTGTAAGAAGCAGCTATCATTAAAATGGCAAATAAAAGCATTAGTAAAATACTTTTAGTAACCACAAAATTACCAATGGTAAAAACTTCTTTAGGAATAGCAGGAACAATATATGCTCTTGTTAGAAAAACTGCAATAATGGATGGAATGCCAAAAACTAAAGCTGTTTTATGATTAACCAAACCATTTTTAAAGTATTGAATACTACCTACTGCACTTGTAAGCCCCACTATAAATAATGAATAGGCTGTAGCAGCCACTGCATCTACTGCAAATAAATACACCAACACAGGCACGGTAAGTATACTTCCGCCACCACCTATTAAACCAAGTGTTACACCAATAAAAATTGAAGCTAAGTATCCTAATATTTCCATTTAATAAATATTTATGCAAATGTGGCACAAATAAAAATGGCGGATTGTAACCTAAGTCACATATAAAAAACTATTTTAAAAAGCTAATATGGCTTCGGTGTAATTGAACCAACCCACGTTGCTCCATTTTTTTTAATAATCTCGATATTACTTCTCTAGAGGTATTTAAATCATTAGCAATTTCTTGATGACTAATTTGAATATCCATACAACCACAAGATTCTTTTTGTTGCTTAAGATAAAATTCTAATCTTTCATCCATTGCTCTAAAGGCAATATTATCAATTACCATTAATACTTCTTCAAAGCGATTGCGGTAAGTTTCAATTACAAATTCGTACCAAGTTTTATGCTCCATCATCCACTTATCCATTAAAGATAGTGGCACTAAAATTAATTCTGCATCTTCTACTACCTTGGCCATAATTTGGCTCTTTTCGCTTTTGGTAGCACATATCATACTTATAGCACAAGCTTGCCCTGGCTGTAAATAGTACATAAAAAACTCACCACCATCTTCATCTTCTCTGTATATTTTTACTTTGCCTTTTATAACTAAAACAGTATTTTTAATGTATTGCCCAGTACGCATCAAAACACTACCTTCTTTACTTTGTAGTATAGTTGCATTTTGTGTGATAGCATCTTGTAATGCTATTGAAAAAGTGGGGTAGAAATCTTGTAGAGGTTGCATTTTTTAAAGTTGCATTTTATTTTATTAGTAATAAAAATTATTAAGCACAAAGATAAACCCTTAATGTCTTTTACTTTAATTATAACAAAGTGTGAATATTATTACTCAAAAAAATTTACAATACAAAGACAAAGGTTGTTATGAATTGAATGCACCATAATAATATCCAATAAGTTGTTATATTTTTATAAATACAGATAATTTTAATAAACCACACTAAGTATTCTAATAAAGAAAAATAATTTCAGCCTGCGTTAAACCTTTTTACATCATAGAAAGTCATAAGAGAGATAAATAAATTAATAAAAAATAATAAAAATATATTTTATGTTAATAAAACCAGTTTTAAAAATCCTTGTAATTGCCACCATTACTTTTTCTTTAGCTTCTTGTAAAAAAGACAAAGCTGATGCAATAGATGAAATTGAAACCACTTTTGAAATAAGTGAAAACCAAACAATATCTGATAACATAGACCAAGATGCAACGGATGTAGGAGAAGAGGCTGCTGCAAGAAATGGTTTACTTGGTGGAGCCAATTTATGCGGCACACCAATACTTATGAATTGGATAGGCAATTGTGCTACAATAACGGTTACGGGTAATTTTCCTGCAAAAAATATTAAAATAGATTTTGGCACAGGTTGTATTGGTCTTAATGGAAAAGTACGCAGAGGTGTTATTAATATTTTATTGACCGATTCGTTGCGCAACCCTGGAAGTATTGCTACAACTACATTTGAGAATTATTTTGTAAATGGATACAAAAGAGAAGGCACTATAGTACGCACCAATACAACTGTAGCGGGCACTGGCACAAGAAGCTATAATCGTACGGTAACCAACGGAAAAATTACAGCTCCCGATAATAGAGTTTGGACGCATAGCTGCAACTTAAACATTACACAAATAGCCGGTATTTTAACTCTATGCGATGTAAGGGATGATACATACACAATAGAAGGTACTAGAACTGTTACCAATGCTGAAGGGAGAACAAGAACAGGCACTACACAAACTGCTTTGCAAAAGAAAGTTAGTTGCTCAAACATTGACCAAGGTATTTTAAAAATACAAGGACCAAACCATTATGCATTAATAGATTTTGGGAATGGTACATGCGATAACCAAGCTACAATATCTATAGATGGGAGACCTGCAAGAACAATTACACTAAGATAGTTTTATAATTTGGTAGTTAGTTTAATAAAAGCCGTTTCAATTTTGGACAGTTTTATTTGTAATAATAAATGAGAATTTTTTTATGTGATTCTAAATTTGTAATTACTTTAATAAGCTTTTTACTTTGTTAATTTTTATCCACTTTTGTTTAAGTTTTAACTATTATCCTTCGCTATCTGTATTGAATATTCATACTTTATTTTAATTCATAAACATTTTCCCTATAATAAATTAAAATTAACTACTTTTGCACTCTTAAAAATCGTGCCGTAACATGATAAGTGCCTTTTAACATTAAGGGCTATCTCTTCAGTAAAGAATGTATTTACACGGCATGTTATAAAAATAAACTATTTTATTACATGAAGTTATCACAGTTTACCTTCGACCTGCCGCTAAATCTTATAGCACAAAACCCCACAAAGAAAAGAGAAGAGAGTCGTATGATGGTTATTAACCGCAAAACGGGAAATATCGAAAATCGTACGTTTAACGACATTCAAGAATATTTTGATGATAAAGATGTGTTTGTAGTAAACAACACAAAAGTATTTCCTGCTCGTATGTATGGTCGCAAAGAAAAAACAGGCGCTAAGATTGAAGTTTTCTTATTGCGTGAGCTAAATAAAACAAACAAATTATGGGATGTTATTGTAGACCCTGCTCGTAAAATACGTGTAGGTAATAAATTATACTTTGGAGAAAATGATGAATTGGTTGCAGAGGTAATTGACAATACAACAAGCCGTGGAAGAACCATTCGTTTTTTATGGGAAAGCTCTGATGAAGAATTTAAAGCAATGCTTGAGTTTATGGGAGAAACTCCATTGCCTAAATACATTAAGCGTAAGCCAGAGGAAGATGATAAAGAAAGATACCAAACTGTTTATGCTAAGCATGAAGGTGCTGTAGCCGCACCTACTGCAGGTTTACATTTTAGTAAAGAGCTTATTAAAAAGTTAGAGATAAAAGGTGTTCGTTTTGCAGAGGTAACTTTGCATACAGGGTTGGGTACTTTTAGACCTATAGAGGTAGAAGACTTAAGCAAACATAAAATGGATGCTGAGTATTATAGAATTGAAGAAACTGCTTGTGGCATAGTAAACAAAGCAAAAGAAAAAGGACATAGAATTTGCTCAATTGGTACTACTACCATGCGTGCAATGGAAACTTCTTACACTGCTCAAAAAATGCTTAAACCATCTGAAGGTTGGACAAACAACTTTATACATCCTCCTTATGATTTTAATATTGCAGATGCTTTGGTTACAAATTTTCATTTGCCAAAAACAAGTTTAATGATAATGGCTTGTGCTTTTGCTAACTATGATTTAATAATGGAAGCTTATAAAAAAGCAATTAAAGATAAATATCGTTTCTTCAGTTATGGAGATAGCATGTTGATTATTTAAAATGTATATACACTTACTTTTAAACGCCTCTTTTGAGGCGTTTTTTATTTTTGGACATAAAAAGGGGCCGTGATAGAAATCGCAGCCCGTATTAATCCAATATCCTATGAAAAACCATTATTAAAACGCACACATATATAATATTATTGTACGGGGAATAAAATTTATTTTTTTAAGCTTCAG
>JAYVID010000376.1:0-5231 GCA_043770525.1 Ferruginibacter sp. | reverse complement strand
AAAAAAAATAGAGGCTTTTCAACAGACAATTCGATCGTAAAAATACAAAAAATTGAAGGCAATAAAGTGTATTTAATTACTTATCCAAATCATTTTAGTTGGCATGAAGCTTTAGAAATGGACAAACATGATTTTGATGCAGAAAAATTTGGAATGGAAACAACTACCGTTTCACTACAGAAAATAAAAGTAGGCAGGTTAATTAAACTTAATGTTAAAGGAATTGAAATGGGCGAAACTTACGCAGGTGTGAGTTTTGTAATGAAATAAAAATTACTATATATGTTCTACTATTACGAAATAAGATCTTACCCACTAAAAACAGTTGAATTAAAAGAAGAGACATGCCCGTTGTGCAAACACAAAGGAAAAATAGAATTAAACATTTTGCAAAAATATATGTGGATGTGGGGGCCAATAGTTCCTCAACATAAATATGGCGTATTGGAATGCGATGTTTGCGATGCCGTAATACCGGCCAATAAATGGAATGAAGAAGTAAAGCGGGTTTATAAAATATACAAAGCGCAAACAAAAACACCAACAAGAATGTGGCGTGGAGCAAGGGTGTTTTTAATATTTTTTATATTCATTTTTAGCCTTGCAGGATTGATGAAATTGGGCATTTTAAAAGAAAATCCTTTTGGATTAAAAAGTGATGTGGAAACAATGGAGCAAACAGCGAAACTTATAAAAGTTGTTAAAAAAGGAAGTGTCCTTTTTGTTCAAATATCTATAATGAAAGAAAGTGCCAATGCCATAGAATCTACAGGCTCGCATTACGAAATTATAAAGATAGAACGTATTAACGGAGATAAAGCATTTTTAAGAAATTACAATAAAAGGTATAAAAATTTTCAAGATCAATACGATATTAAAATAGCAGATTTAGACGAAGAAAAATTTTGCAAAGAGGAAATTATAGTTTCATTAGACCAAATAAAAAGGAATGGCAATTTGATGTTGCCCGAAAAAAAAGGAGAAAAATTTATAGGCCCTTTTGGCAGTATAAAAGGAATTATAAAATAAATTTTATGAGCATTTCTGAAAGAGAACACAATCCATGGTTAGATGAATACAGAGAGAAGCCATCTACTTCAAAATTATTATTTGGTTTTAGCATTTGGTTTTTAGTAGCTGTGTATTGTATTTACACCATAATAGAAGTGTATAACGCCACAGCGTATTTAGATATAAGCCGTTTCAGTTATTTCCTGTATGAAATAGGAGGAAAAGATTTGTTGTATTTATATTTTTCAATAATACCATTAGCATTTTTATTGGCTAGTATAAAATTTATGTTAAACAAATTTAAACATAAATAACATGGGATTTTGGAGTGTAAAGGAGCCTGTAGAATATTATGGTGAAGTATCTAAAACGAAACGTTTTGTTTCGCTTATCATTCTAAGTGCCATTTTTTTTGGCTTTGCTTATATGTTATTAGCAAAACTTATACCCTCGGAGTGGAAAGAATTTACAGATTTTGAAAACGGGAAAAACATAAAAAACCATTGGCTAATATGGGCATTGTACGACTTAGGTGGCAAACTTTTAACATGCTCATTATGGGGCATTTTTGGTGGCTTTATGTTATACTATGCTATTGTTTGTTTAAAAGGATTATTTAAAATATTCACAACTAAAAAATAAATATTATGGGATTTTGGATAAACAAAAACAGTGGCGAATATGTAGGTAAACGCACTAAAAAACAAGAGTTGCTTGGTTTAATAATTTGTATAGTTTTTGTATGCCTATTTACTTGGCTATGCATTAAAGCTTGGAATGATTATACAGATATGGAAGCAGGTAAAAAAAGTTTAACAGTAGATAGTTTCTCTTATGTTTTGTATAATGTAGGTGGCAAAAAATTGGCTGTTTGTTTTTGGGCAATATTTATTCCTGTATTTATTTTCTTTGGTTTTAAAAGATGGAAAGGCTATAAAAATGCAGAAGAATAAAAAATTTCAAACAAAGAGCAGCTTCAAAATATTTGATAATAATTTTTAATAAATACACACAACCCTATTTTTAATTTTTTAATTCACCAAACAAAAAAAATAATCATGGACAAAAAAACAATCTCTATTATTTCTTACATTACTATCATTGGATGGGTAATTGCTTACGTAAGTCATAACAATTCACCCGAAAAAGCGAGCCTTAGCCGCTATCATTTAAAGCAATCATTAGGTGTTGCTATTATGGGAATTTTGTTAGGCATAGTGCTAAATATAGTAGCCATGGTAGTTCCCGCTTTGTCGGTTATACTTTCTTTAGCTAGCCTTGCTATATTGGTACTTTGGGTTTTTGGAATAATCAATGCTGCAAACCTGCAAGAAAAACCTGTACCGCTAGTAGGTGGTATGTTCGAAAATAAATTTGCCTTTATTAAGTAACCCCTGTTTTATATGGAAACATCCGGTTGCAGAATGGTCTGGCCGGATAATTTCATTTTCATAAATAACTATCAACAATGTTTGTATTAAAAATTCCACAAAAAATTTACTTGCCCATAAAAACGGTAGAAGCCAATAATTCATTATGTCCTTGTTGTAATAGAACAGGTATCATCGAATTTACTTTTTATCAAGTACAATACGAATCAGATGGCAATGTAAATACCACAAAAAAAATAAGTATTTCGGCATTTTGTAAAAGTTGTAATACCGATGTACCCAATATACATTTTACAAAAGAAATGGATGCATTTTACAAAGCTGAGCAAAAGAATATAATTGTTAAAAGTAGTTTCAAAGTAGCAAAAATGCGTACTATTACCAAAGTAGTTTTGATTTTGCTTGCATTGATTATCGGAGCGGTTTTACTAATGTTAGCACAGTTATATATTTATAACCACACTAAAAAATAATAATGAAAGAAGAAAACGAAGATAATTTTGCAGAGCAAAATATTTATGATGGCAATAAAAGTAGTATTTATTTACGCCCAATATGTAATACAATAATTGCTGTTGGATTAATAGTAATAGGGCTATACAGGTTTATTGAAATAACCGCTTTTGAAAATGGGGAGAAGGATTTAACACTTTCTCAAATAGAATCTTTACTATATACGATTGGCGGAAAATATTTAATTCTTACTTTTATAATATTTCCAATTTTATATTTTTTATATAGAGCGTATCATCAATATAAAAATATAATGGAAAGTAAAAAGATAAATTTAAAGTAATGTTGTTAGTGTATTACTAAAAGCTATAAATGATATTTTTCTTACAACTCAAAAACCATCGGCTCATTTACCAATACATACCTTTCATTAAGCACACTTGCATTTATAAAGGTAGTGCCATCTTTTTCTTGCATACCATACGCCTCGTGTATATGTCCGCAAATATGATACTTGGGCTTTATTGCTTGCACTTTTACCAATAAATCTTCGCAACCCACACGCATGCCGGTGGTTGTATAATCGTGTATGCCAAACATGGGTCCATGTGTTATTAAAATATCCGTATTGGTTGGTATCATATCCCAATGCTTTCTTATGGGCGCACCTCTATGCCTATTAAAAGCCCAATCGTAAAACCAAGGCGAAATGGGCGAACCCCAAATATTAATTCCATTAATAGTAACAGCACTATCGTTTAAATAAATAATATTGCTTGGAATAATATTTTGTATATCTACATCGGGCATGCGCTCAAAATAAAAATCATGATTGCCTGCTATAAAAATTTTATGCTCATAATCTTGCTTGGCAAACCAATCTAAAAAATTTAATATTTCATACTCCTTACCCATAGATGATATATCGCCTGCATGTATGAGCACATCGCCTCCGGGTAGTTGTAGGCCATGGTGTTTGCCGTGGGTGTCGGAGATGGTGGTGAATTTCATAAATGAAAAATTATTTGTTTTGGCTTTGCAAAATGGTTGTTTTTTTTCAAATAAAGTTTAAACAGAAAAAATATTATAATAGAGATGCAAAATAGATTTAATATATTAATTTACACAAATAAATAATATAATAAAATTATTTTATAAAAGCTATAAACAAAGATATTATGGGTGTAGTAAACAACAAGAAAATAGAACGACAAGCAGTTGTAATTATACATGGTATGGGAGAGCAAAAACCAATGGATACGCTTCGTAATTTTGCTAAAAATATAAAAAATCATCTTTCTACAACAGATGAAACAGAAAGAACTAGTACGCTAAGAAGCAAGCCCGATGGAGTTTCTGCAACTTACGAAACAAGAATGCTAAGTTTAAGCGGAACTAGAAATAGACCAATAACTGATTTCTATGAATTTTATTGGGCACATAATATGCGTGATACCACTTTTGCTCACACCACTAACTGGCTTTCTCACTTGGTGTTTATTTCTCCTAATAAAGTACCTACTCGCCAGTTACCACTTTATTATACAATATGGGCAATCTTCATTTTATTGCTTACCATTCCATTTGTATTATGGTTTGCCTTTGGCATAAAAAAAACTGAGTTCATATTTACTTCTATAGTTGCAATTCCCTTTATTATGTTAATTATTGGACTTATACAAAAAAACATTTCAAATCTTTTTTTATCTACAGCAGGTGATGCTGCACGTTATTTTAATCCAATTCCATCAAATATAGAGCAAAGAAATACAATAAGAAGACAAGGGATAGAATTTTTAAAGCAACTTCATAAAGAAGATAAGTATGATAGAGTAATAATTGTAGCACATAGTTTAGGAACTGCAGTGGCATACGATTTACTGAGGTTATTATGGACAGAATATAATGAATGCTTTGATAAAAATGAAACCATTATACAAGATTTAGTAAAAGACTTAAACGAATTTGCAAAAGACCCAAATACTATAAATGACATTAATAATTTTCAGCAATTACAATATAAAGTTTGGCAAGAATGGCGAGGTATTGGCAACCCTTGGCTTATTACAGATTTTATTACTCTAGGCGCAGCATTATGCAGTATTGATTATTTGTACCCAACAAACCAAAAATTTTCTACACTTATACAAGAACGTGAATTTCCTACATGCCCACCTATTGTTGACGAAAAAGACCATAGCATTTATTACAATTCCGCCCCCTTCGATATTGAAGATGGGCAAAAACGTACTGTCAAACATTTACACCATGCAGCGTTATTTGCCATTACAAGATGGACAAATATTTTTTTTACATCAGACTTTGTAGGCAGTACTGCACAACGTATTTTTAATAGGGGTGTAAATGATATACCAT
>JAYVID010000375.1:0-13218 GCA_043770525.1 Ferruginibacter sp. | reverse complement strand
CATATATTTTTTGACGATCAGTTCAAGTATTTTTTAGTTTAAAATAGTCTTTTTTAGATAATTATTGTACATTTGCACTCTTAAAATAACCTGCATGGCAAAATCCATGCTACAAAATACACAAAAATGAAAAAAGAAATACACCCAAAAAACTACAGAATGGTAGTGTTTAAGGACATGAGTAATGGTACTACTTTCTTAAGTAAATCAACTGCTGTAACTTCTGAAACAGTTATTTTTGAAGAAGATGGTCAAGAGTATCCAGTTATTAAATTGGAGATTTCAAATACTTCTCACCCTTATTACACTGGTAAAAATGTATTGGTAGATACTGCGGGTCGTATCGATAAATTTAATAAGCGTTTTGCTAAAAAAGCTGGCGTTACTGCTGCACCTGTTGCAGAAACTGCTGAATAATTTTTACTTACAAATAATAAAAAATCCTTCAATTTTATTGAGGGGTTTTTTTATTACATAATTTTAAAAAAATAAGGATAGTTTTTACTTCGATGCTTGTTCATAACAACTAAAAATAGACTTTGCTACGTTTTCTCTAAACGCTTTATCTTTTTGCAATTGTATTTGCCTTAGCGTTTCTTTTTGTTCAAATAGCCTGTGTTCAAATTCAGTTTTTATTTCTATTGCTTTGTTTATTGAATATTTATCCAATGGTTTTATAATGGCTGCATTTGTAATTGGTATTAAAGTAAATCGATATTCTTTTGGCAATACATTTGGTTTCGAAATAAAATATGCTTGTTCGTCTTTATAAGCAAGTACCACAACATCATATTTAAAAATCGAATTTAAATTTTCCCTATACTCAGTTTCTTTCTTTTCTAATTTTTGAAAACTACTCAACCCATTGGGTATTAAGTAAACCATTACTTTGTCAAACTGTGCTTCATTTTCTATATTAATTTGTATGCTTTCATATTTTAATTGTGCTGTTTTGCCAGAGGCTGGGTCCATGTAAGTCATACTCTGCCTATCTTTGGTAGCATCAAAAACATATACATCCAAGTTTTTCCAACCTGTTGTTATAATGGGTACTGTATAATATTTTTCAGATACTGGTGGAGGTGGCGTGTCTATACAATTTCTATAAATTCCTATTTGGCTATATGCTTCAGTAAGGTTTGCACAATATTCTTCATCAAAATTTTGTAATGCTCTTTTTGTATTTCTTACTTCCTGTTCATACTGTTTGGTATCTGCTATTTTGTTTAATGCTTGCAGTTCATTTTGATATTTTGCCCAGGTTTTTTCAGAGGCTTCTCTATATGCTTTAGATTTTTGTTGGAAATAAATACTTAGTTTTTGTTGTAACCCATTTGCAATTGCAACTCCTCCATCCTTTCTTGCAGCAAATTCAAGGAATTTTTTCTTTGTTTCTCCTGTTGCATAATTGGCACAAGCTAAGTCTGCATTATATAAGGGTTTGCTCATATTTTTAAAATATATTTCTAAAAAGTCATCCATGCAAATTGTATGCATATATTTTAATCTTTCTTCAAATTCTTTTGTTGAAAAAATTGTGTTATTAAATTTTTTACTCCACAATGCTTTAATATTTGATGGGTCTATCTTTAAATTTGGATGATAATATTCTTCTGATTTTTTTACTGAGGAATCTCTAGCTGGATTGTCTGTTTTAGAGGTGTCATCATATTGATAATCTCTTTTTAAAGTTGTATCTATTGTTGTTGTCTCAGGCATGGTAGAACTTACATTTTCTCCATACCCACTAAACGAATAGTACAAACTATCTGTATACTTTTTATTTTTATACTGTTTGTTTAAGGCCTTTAGTGTAGGTATATAATTGGGAGGATAAAAATCTAATGTAGTTATATCATAAGTTCTCAGTTTATTTTCAATTGGCTTTGGGTTTACCCAATTTATGCTGCCAGTACTATCTTCTA
This sequence comes from Ferruginibacter sp., assembly GCA_043770525.1. Classification (GTDB taxonomy): domain Bacteria; phylum Bacteroidota; class Bacteroidia; order Chitinophagales; family Chitinophagaceae; genus Ferruginibacter. The sequence continues at coordinate 11,293 of JAYVID010000375.1, read as the reverse complement.
TGCCATCAAACAATTGCATGGCAGGGTTTATCTTTTTGGTAGGTACACTTACACTTATCTCTTTTGTAAGTGGCAACTCTTTTCCATTTGTAAAGCCTTTAATATAAAACATGCCAGCAGTTTGCAACAAAGCGCCATTGCTTATTGTAGATAAACCATTTTGTATAATATCATAAGGCGTTAGAGCTGTTTTTATTTCTAACTCTATATTGTTGCTACTACCAAAAGCATTGGCAGGTATGGCAAATATTACTCCAGCTTTGGTTTCTATAATGGTATCTCTAGTATTAGTAATTGTAAAAGTTTCTGCTACAGGTTTATTGGTTTTCGTTTCTCTTTTTTCTTCAATATTACTATGTGTAAATACATTGCTTTTATAAACAAGAAAAGATACTGTTGCTACTATAATTATAACTAAACCTCCTTTTAAAATATTTCTTTTATAAATGTTGTTTTTTATAGCTTTAGCAAATTCATTTTTTATTCCTGCATTTTTAGCCGCTTCCATTATTTGTTTTTGAATAAAAAATTCTTGTTGTAAATCTGTATTTATTTTTAATTCATTTTCAAAAATAAGTTTCTCTTCAATACTCATTTCATTTAGCAAGTACCTATCTATGCGTATGCTGTTACTATCCATGAGTTTGGTTTTTAGAAATGATTAAATAATTTTCTCTTGCTTTTTGTAGGCAACGGTATTTTTGGTTTTTAGCTACATTTTCATCACTAAAGGAAAGGGTATTAGCAATATCTCTAAAATTCATTTTTTTGTAGTAAAATAAAATTAAAAGTTGCTTGCATTTTTCTCCCAGTTGTTTAAAAGCTGTTTCTGCATTGCCAAAGCTATTTTCATCATCAATATTTATTTCTGGCAAATCAATTTCTTCTGTGGTCATGGGTATTTTTTTCTGCCTTCTTAGCTCTTGCAACCAAATGTTTTTTGCAATGGCTTGCAAATAAGTTTTTATAGAAACTGTTAATATAAAATGAGGGGATTGTACTTTTTTATAAAACACGACCAATGCATCTTGAAACACATCGTTTGCATCTTCATTGGTACCACTGTTATTTATTATATATTTTTTTATAAAGGGGAATATTTTATATAAACCCATTATAGCCGATGAAAATCGGTCGTTTTTAAGCTTATCAATTATTTCGCTATCACTCATTTATATTAGTTATACTACTTAATGCTCTTTTTTAAAAAAAGTCATCAATTTAGTGAAATAAATTTTATTGTTATTTAAGTGTTAATAATTAGCACTTTATGAAAGCAAAATAAAAAGTATTTGTAATTTTAAAAATAACGATGATTGGTTTGTATACTAAAATTGACCAAAATGGCGTTAAATATTTATAAAATATCCAACTATGAAAAATTTATCATTGATTTCAACCATTGCTTTTTTATGTTTAGTTACCATTGTAGTAATACAATTTGCAACTAGCAATTAAGCTTACAAAATTATTCTTTGCCTTTAAGTATCCTTTGCCAATCTATGCCGCAGATGATAGGTACCATCAAAAATGGTAAATAGATACTTCTGTACCTTACTAAAGCACCTGCATTGGTAGTAATGTAGCCAGTAAACAAAAATATTATTGAGGCTAAAATGATTCCGAAAATAATGAATGAGTCAATTTCTTTTTTATTTGGATATAGGAATGATACTGCAAACAGTAATAAAAAAAATATTAATTCAGTTGCAAAAGCATTTAAGTATATATTATTAAACTCAGTAGGATAAGGAGATAAAAAAGAATGCCTTAAAGCACTCGGTGTAGCACGAGCAAAACTTTTTATATTTAACTCTAATGTGTCATTATGGTATTGTGATTTTGCAATTCTTGAAAATAAAAAAGCTTTCTGTTTACTTACAATGATTTGTAGCGGATTATATTTTGAGGGCAAAAACTGAGCTAGCAACACAAACATAAAAGCTCCCACAATTAGACTTGCAAAAACCTTTACTGGTTTCATTTTAAATTTAACACTGATAAACCAAGCAGCAGCACATGGTAATAATATAGCCGCTATAAAATTTCTAATTAACAATATTGCCAAAAAAGAAACGATTAAAAAAATGATTCTTTTTTTTGTAAAGTTTTCTTTTAAACCAAAGTATAAGCAATAGCAAAAAATAGATAATGCAGTAAACACAATAATATCTTTACCTATACATGAAGTAAAATATAAAGTAGAAGGCAATAAAAAACAACCCAAAATAACAGACCATTTTTGTTTTGGATAGATGTCAATAAAAACCCTGTACAAAGCAATATGGCCAATAAAGCCCCCAAAATTAAAAAATAGGCTATTTATAGCATTATTACCCCTGCTTAAAATATTAAAAACACCCATTGATTTTATCAAAATATTGTTTCTTAAATCATTCCAAAATGATTTATAAGAACCAAAAAAATCACCTAGCCCATTTTGGTATGCACTAGGTAGGCTATCGGTAAAAAATATTTTAGGGTTGTGTATTAAATTTTCATATTCTATGATACTTTGTAAATTATAAAAATGAATATCAGTTTGATCATTCATTAGATAATGGCTTACCAAACCTGAAATGATACCAACTGCTACTTTTATAGAAAATAATGATAAAATAATTATTGTTCCTAAAGCAGCATTTCGCACAAATTTTATTTTAGTGATAAAAAAAGCTAGCGCAATAAAATATATCGTAAAAAGAAAGTAAAGCAAACCTTTATTATTTTAGATGTGGGAAGATAGTTAAAATATTGAAATTGTTTTATTAGCTGTAAACAAAATGCAATTGTAAATTTGCACACACTCACAAAAATACGCTTACAGCATTATGGAAATAACCGCAAAAACCGCCGTACAACTTAGAATTACAGCAGAAGAATTTGAACTGATAAAAACCAAGCTGGACAGAACCCCAAATTTTACAGAGTTGTGTGCATTTAGTGGCATGTGGAGTGAGCATTGTAGTTATAAAAACTCTATCAAATTATTAAAAACCTTGCCACGTGATGGTGAAAAAATGCTTGTAAAAGCAGGAGAGGAGAATGCAGGTTTAATGGATATTGGAGATGGATACGGGGTGGTGTTTAAAATAGAAAGTCATAATCACCCCAGTGCTATTGAGCCGTTTCAAGGTGCTGCAACTGGTGTGGGAGGTATAAATAGAGATATTTTCACCATGGGAGCAAGGCCAATAGCTTCTTTAAACTCACTTCGTTTTGGAAATTTAAAAGATGCCAAAACCCAACATTTGCTTGCAGGGGTTGTAAAAGGTATTGGGCATTATGGTAATTGCTTCGGTGTACCAACGGTAGGTGGCGAAATATATTTTGAAGATTGCTACCATACCAACCCATTGGTAAATGCAATGAGTGTAGGTATTTTAAAAAATGGCGAAACCGTTTCTGCTACTGCAGAAGGATTGGGAAACCCTGTATTTTTTGTAGGAAGTGCTACTGGTAAAGATGGTATTGGTGGTGCATCATTTGCAAGTGCAGAAATAACGGAAGATAGTGCACAAGATTTACCTGCAGTGCAAGTGGGAGATCCTTTTCAAGAGAAAAAATTGTTGGAAGCCTGCTTAGAAGTAATACAAACAGGTGTTGTAGTAGGCATGCAAGATATGGGCGCAGCGGGCATTATATGCTCTACTGCTGAAATGAGTGCAAAAGGAAAGGCGGGGATGCGTATAGATTTAGAGAAAGTACCTACTCGCCAAAAAGACATGAAAGCTTGGGAATTACTATTGAGCGAAAGCCAAGAGCGCATGCTATTGGTAGTGGAAAAAGGAAAAGAAAAAGCAGTATTGGATATTTTTGAAAAATGGGATTTACCATGTAGTGAAATTGGTGAAGTAACAAATGATGGGATGCTACAATTTTTTATGAATGGGGTTTTAGAAGCCTTACTTCCAGCTGATGAATTGGTGCTAGGCGGTGGCGCACCGCAATACACCCGTGAGGTGTGTGAGCCTGCATACATACAAAAAATAAATGCTTTTGATGCTACAACTATACCAGTGCCACAAGATTTAAAAGCAGTTGCAGAAAAATTAATTACCATACCAAACATAGCAAGCAAACGCTGGGTATATGAACAATATGATAGTATGGTAGGAGCAGGAAACACCAGTACAAATGGTGTGAGTGATGCAGCAATTGTATTAGCAAAACCTACCAATAAAGCACTTGCTTTAACTACAGATTGTAACAGTCGCTATGTATTTGCAGATCCTTACAAAGGTGCTATGATAGCGGTGGCAGAAGCTGCACGTAATATTGTATGCAGCGGTGGTGCGCCTTTGGGTGTAACCAATTGCCTCAACTTTGGTAATCCTTACGACCCAGAAGTTTATTGGCAGTTTAGCAATGCCATAAAAGGAATGGGTGAAGCTTGTGTAAAATTTGATACACCAGTAACGGGAGGTAATGTAAGTTTCTACAACCAAAGCCCTGATGGACCTGTTTACCCAACACCAACAATAGGTATGGTAGGTTTATTAGATTCTGTTGCTGATAAAATGACGATGAATTTTAAAAATGATGGAGATGCTATTTTCTTAATTGGAGAAAGTAGAAATGATATTAATTCATCAGAATATTTACATAAAATAGTTGGTGAAGCATATAGTCCTTGCCCATATTTTGATTTGGAAGAGGAATATAAATTACAACAAGTTATTGCTTCATTAATAAAAGAAAAATTAATCGCTTCTGCACATGATGTGAGTGAGGGCGGGCTTTTTGTAACATTGTTGGAATCTGTATTTACAAATAACCTTGGTTTTTCTGTTTCGCAAAATGATGTGAACATACGTAGCGATGCCTATTGGTTTGGAGAAGCACAGAGTAGGGTAGTGGTATCGGTTACCGCTGCACATGAGGCTAAAATGATTGAATTACTTAAAGCTAAAAATATTGCCTTCACTAAACTTGGAAGTGTAAGCGTTGCTACAATACAAATTGACAATGATAATTGGGGCAATGTAAATGCTTGGAAAGAAAAATATGATAATACTATTGCTTTGATAATGGCAAGGTAAAGTTACTGCGAACATAGAAAAGCTACCTTCTACTTCTTGCTTGCAAAAAGATGATTCGCTTTATAAATTTTGAAAGTTAATTTTTATCATTCAAAATAAGAAAGCGTGTCCAAGGCGCACGCTTAGAAAGTGTGTATAGTAGTAACTCTTTTATTAATCTGAATTTTACCGTATCCTTAATTTGTTTATTTGCTCCAATAAAAAAACCACTTCTTTCAAAGTGGCTTTAATTTCATGGGGATTTAATTATATTGCTTTTGCACCAGCTTCGGCTACTGCATGATCATTTTCTACTGTACTGCCAGAAACACCAATGGCACCAATTACTTCTCCAGCAGCATTGGTAATAGGAACACCGCCTGGGAAAGAAATTAATCCCCCATTTGAATGCTCAATACCAAATAATGAACCACCAGGTTGAGAGAGACTGCCAATTATTCCTGTGTTCATATCAAAAAATCGTGCTGTTTTTGCTTTTTTTAACGAAATGTCTGAAGAGCCAAGCCATGCACCATCCATACGGGCAAATGCTAAAATATTTGCACCAGCATCTACAATACTAATGTTCATTTTTGTTCCTAATTCTAAAGCTTTTGCTTTTGCAGCAGTTATGGCATTTTCTGCCTGTGCTAATGTAATATTCATTTTTATTGATGTTAATTTTTACAAATGTATTTTTTATTATTGATGGATACAGTTCAAATACTTATGAAAAAAGTTCATTTTAATTTTCTAAAAATGATGGCTTTGGTTGAAAAATAATACCAATTTTATATTATAAAGTAGTTTGTATAAAAAATTATTTTACATTTTTTGGGCTAAAACCAAATTCATTTTTAAAGGCAGTACTAAAATTTGAAAAATTATTGTAACCATAATTTGCAAATATTTCGGTTGGTTTTTTAAATCCTGTTTCCAAAATTTTTTTTGCATGATGTAGCCTTTTTTGTTGTAACCATTTGCCAGGGTTGGTGCCATAAGCTTTAGTAAAATTTCTTTTAAAAGTAGATAAACTCATATTTGCTAAAAAAGAAATTTCTTGTAAACTTAAATTTGAATGTACAGTTGCTTCTACAATATTTTTGAAAGTAGAGTTTTTTTCGGATGCACAAATGGATTGAATATAACTTGTAAAACCATCTCCATATTTATGAGATAAGTACAACATTATTTCTTCAAATTTTATATTCAAAAGTGTTGAGTAATCTGTAGTAAGGTGTAATATAGAAGAAATAGAAGTAACAAAAGAATTGATGAATTCATCGTTTTCAATAACAAAAAAAGGATTTTCTGAATACAAATTCTTTGTTGAATTTAGATAGGGATGTTTTTCAAAAAAACTAGCTATGTTTTCATTTGTAAAAAAAAATAATTTACAATAATAAATTTCATCATTATTAAGTAGCTCTGTCATTAAGCAATTACCCGCTTTTATAAGCACAGATTGTTTATTGTTTACTTCTACAGATGCATCTTCTAGTTGCACTTTTTTTTCACCATTTTGTAAAAAGCTAAACATGTGTACTGTAAGATTTACCTTACTTTTTACCACATTTTGTGTCATTTTAAAATCGTACACAAATAAGGCAGGGTTATGCTTTTTACTTTTTAAAAATTTTTCAGGAATATTTTGTATAGACATAAAGTTTAATTGATTATTCAAAAATAGACAATACAAATTTTGCAATCACAATTCCAGCATATTATATTTTCAAAAAAATTCAATTTTATGGTAGCCATAAAAAAAGGTCACTGCCTTTTACAGCAGCGACCTCTAATTTAAGTTCCCATATTTAAATAGGACAATATTTAGTAAGCTATTCCTTTATTATCTTTTGTGTAGTACCATTAGCCAATTTTAAAATATAAAATCCGCTTGGCAAGCTACCTAGATTCATTACTTCAAAAGCATTTTTGATATAAATGGTTTTAATGATTTTACCATCAGCATTTATCAATGTTGCTTGAGTGTTAAGCAATGTTCTATCGTTTATCTGTAATGTAGCTTTGTCTTTTACAGGATTTGGATAAACAGTTGTAGCATTATTTTGCTTGTTTGTTATTTTAATAACATTGCTGTAATGTATACTGCCATCTTTATCTATCGATTTTAGTCGAATAAAGTATACTGCTTCTGTATAATTATACAATGTATATGGATAATTATTTAAGCTGCCATTATTTGCAATAACTGATCCAGCTTTTTTAAAGCTACTTGCATCAGTGCTAAATTCTACATCAAAACTTGAAACGTTTATTTCATTTTCTGTTCTCCAATTTAAAACAATATCATTCTTATTTCTTTCGCCTGAAAAGTTTGTAATAGAAAGTGAAACAACAGCAACGGTAACAACTGGTATTGTATAGGTTGCTACATTACTAATGCTGCCATTGTTATCATAAGCTGCATAATTAAATGTAACGTTGCCTTCGTATCCTGCAGCTGGGTCAAATCTTAAAGCAGCTGCTTGAGCAGGAGAAAGAATAATACCTCCTGGATTTGCTGCAAGTACAGCATCTGTCAAATCTGCAAAACCGGTTCCATTACATGTAGCACCTATAGGTGTATCAGGGCATGGTATGCTTATTATACCTTGAGATGCTTTAGGAAGACTTGTTATAACATAATTGCTTATTGTTCCATCTACATCAGTACCACTTAAAGCTGGTATTGCTGTAGGACCATTTGCATTGTTCATTTTTGGTGCCAATAAATTATTAGAACTAGGTGGAAAACCAGAAATAGGAATGGTATAAGAAGTTGTGTTGCTTAAAATACCACTATTATCAGTAGCATGATAATCAAAAACAACATTACCTATAAAACCAACTGCAGGATCAAATTTTAAAGTAGCCATTTGTGCAGCCGTTAAAACAGTACCCTCAGTTATTGCTGTTATTGTTCCAGTACACGGTTCAGTACCATTGCTACAATAAGATAATACACCTTGCGTAGCAGATGGGATTGTTTCAATTGTATAATTTGCAATTGTACCATCAGCATCTGTAGCCGCCAATGCCGGGATAAGCGTAGCACCATTATTATGAGAAATAGATGGCGAAACGATTGCACGTGCAATTGGAGGAGTGCTTGTAACAGGTATTGCATAATTAGCTGTACCACTTACTGCTCCTGTATTATCTGTCGTAATATAACCAAAATTAACTGTTCCGGTAAATGTTGCAGCTGGATCAAACTGCAGTGTTGCAGCTTGAGCAGTAGTTAATACTTGCCCAGCAGTAACTGCAGTACCTCCGCAACAAGTTAACACACCTTGTGCTGCAGTTGGAATCGTACTTATTGTGTAAGATGCAATTGTTCCGTCTGCATCAGTACCAACCAAAGTAGGTATTGCTGTAGCTGCGCTAGCACTTGATATTGGCGGAGCAATAATATTTCTTGCTATTGGCGGTATATTACCTGTGCCTGATACTGGTATATTATACTTAGATGAATTGCTTACTAAACCTGCATTATCTGTAGATGTATAATTAAAACTTGCTACGCCTGTAAATGTTGGAGCTGGATCAAAACGCATTCCTGCAGCTTGTGTAGGTGTCAATGGAATTCCATTAGGATAATTAGCCAAAACAGCATCTGTTAAATCTGCAAAGCTTCCTGTACATGTAGCACCTATTGGTGTAGCAGGGCATGGAATACTTAATACTCCTTGTGTAGTTGAAGGTAATGATGTAATACTATAACTAGCGATTGTACCATCAGCATCAGTTGCACTTAATGCTAATACTGTAGTTGCTCCATTTGTGTTTGGCATTGTAGGTGCAGTAACATCATTACTTACTGGTGGCTGCCCTGCAACTGAAAGATTGTAAGCAGCTGGTGCACTAATGTTTCCATTATTGTCTGTACTTACATAAGTAAATGTGGTACTACCAGAAAAACCTGTAGCAGGATCAAATTTTAACGTAGCTGCTTGAGCAGGTGTTAAAATAGAGCCCGCAACAACAGTTGTTACAGTGCCAGTGCATGGTTCGGTACCATTGCTACAGTAAGATAAAATACCTTCACTAGCAGCTGGTATAGTTGAAATTGTATAATTTGTAATTGTACCATCAGCATCTGCAGCAGACAATGCTGGTATTGGAGTAGCTGCTGCATTAAATGGTACAGCTGTTTTAATATTAGTGGCTACTGGAGCTGTATTTACTACAGGCAATTTATAAGTAGCTGTATTACCTACCAACCCAGCGTTGTCTGTAGCCGTATAGGTAAATGAAGCTGTACCAATAAAACTAGGTGCAGGATCAAACTGTAAAGTAGCTGCTTGTGCAGGTGTTAATACCTGACCTGCAGTTATTGCAGTTCCACCACAGCATGTTAATACTCCCTGTGCTGCCGTAGGAATAGTACTTACAGTATAGCTTGTAACTGTGCCATCTAGATCATTTGCCAAAAGCGAGGGTATTGCTGTACTTCCTAAACTATTGTTTAGTGGTTGTGCAGTTATATCGTCTGCTAAAGGTGGCCTTGCAGGTGTAGCTGTTGCAACCACCGGAATGGTATAGTTTGCTGTATTACTTGTATTGCCACTATTGTCAAGAGCAGTATAATTAAATGTTGCTTTACCAATAAAACCTGCTGCTGGATCAAATTTTAACGTAGCCATTTGAGCTGCTGTTAAAATAGTGTTTGCAGTAATGGTAGTAATTGAACCTGTACATGGTTCTGTACCATTGCTACAATAAGACAATATACCTTCTCCTACAGGCGGTACAGTAGTTATTGTATAGGTTGCAATTGTACCATCTATATCAGATGAATTTAAACCTTGTATAGCAGTAGGTCCATTTGTATTAACCATACTACTTTCCATAATATTATTTGATACGGGCGGTTGTGCAATTACTGGCAATTGATATATGGCAGTATTACTTATGCTGCCAGTATTATCGGTAGCTGCAAAAGTAAATTGTGCAGTACCTACAAAATTTGCAGCTGGGTCAAATTTTAAAGTAGTCATTTGAGCAGGCGTTAAAACAGTTCCTGCAGTAATTGTATTTACAGTACCAGTACATGGTTGTGTACCATTGCTACAATAAGACAATACGCCTTGTGCTGCAGTTGGTATAGTTGCAATGGTATAGTTTGCAATAGTGCCATCGGCATCCGCTGCTACTAAGCCTGGTATAGCTGTTGGCGCATTGCCTTGTGGCATTGCTGTATTTATTAAGTTGTTTGCAATTGGTGCAATATTAACTATGTTGGAAACATTTGCTGCTGCAACTACAGGTATTGTGTATGCAGCTACGTTGCTTAAATTTCCATTATTATCATACGCTGCATAATTAAAAATTGCATTACCTATAAATGTAACAGAAGGAGTAAACTTTAAAGCAGCTGCTTGTGCAGGTGTAAGTGCAATCCCACCAGGATTAGCTGCCAACACGGCTGCTGTTAAATTAGCAAAACCGCCACTACATGTTGCACCTGCTGGTGTAGCAGGGCAAGGAATGCTTATAACACCTTGAGATGTTGGAGGCACACTAGTAATCACTAAATTATTTATTGTTCCATCGGCGTCCACACTTATCAAAGAAGGAATAGAAGTTGTACCACTAGTATTTGTCATTTTTGGTGCTACTATATCAGTAGATGTTGGTGACAAACCTGAAACTGGAATGGTATAAGAACTTGCATTACTTATTAAGCCACTGTTATCAGTAGCATGATAATTAAATACTACACTACCAGAGTAACCTGGTGCAGGATCAAAACGCATACCTGCCATTTGAGTTGGTGTAAGTGGTATGCCTCCTACTGGGTAGTTTGCTAAAACGGCCGCAGTTAAATCAGCAAAACCACCTGTACATGTAGCACCTGTTGGTGTAGCAGGGCATGGAATACTTATTATACCTTGCGTTGTTGGTGGTAATGATTCTATTTGATAACTTGCTATCGTACCATCCACATCTGTAGCTGAAAGTACTGGTATAGCAGTTGGTCCATTTGCTTGAGACATTGAAGGAGCAACTATAGCATTTGATTTTGGTGAAAAACCCGTAACAGGAATGGTATAAATTGCACCTGCACTACTAGCCCCTGAATTATCAGTAGTTGTGTAAGAAAAATCTACTTTACCTGCAAAACTTGGTGCAGGGTCAAAACGCATACCTGCTGCTTGTGCAGGAGATAATACAATACTTCCTGTATTTGCGGCTAAAACTGCAGGCGTTAAATCTGCAAAACCACCTGTACAAGTAGCACCTGTTGGTGTAGCAGGGCAAGGAAT
>JAYVID010000374.1:0-3017 GCA_043770525.1 Ferruginibacter sp. | reverse complement strand
ATAGAAGGTGTTACCAATTTTAGCGAAGATAGTTTTGCAAAGCATATAGAAGATAATTTGATAGCTGGTGATGGGCTTTGTAATCCACATGTGGTAGAGATAGTAGTAAAAGAAGGAGTAGACAGAATAAACGAACTCATAGCTTGGGGTGCACAATTTGATAAAGACCCCGATGGAGATTATAGACTCGGCAAAGAAGGTGGGCATAGCGAAAATAGAATTTTGCACCACAAAGATGTAACAGGAAAAGAAATGGAAAGGGCTTTGCTTGAAGCTATAAAAAAGTGCAGCAATATTAATTTGATAAGCCATTGTTTTGTACTCGACATTATTACACAACATCACCTTGGGTATTTGGTAACAAAAAGTACACCCGATATTGAATGCTATGGTGTATATGTTTTAAACCTTGCTACCAATCAAATAGAAAAAATAACTGCATCTATTACATTGCTTGCAACTGGCGGTAATGGGCAAGTGTATCGCAGCACCACAAATCCTGCCATTGCCACAGGAGATGGGGTAGCTATGGTGTACAGAGCAAAAGGCAGAATAGAAAATATTGAATTCATACAATTTCACCCTACAGCTTTGTACGAAGCAGGTGTACGTGGACATTCATTTTTAATAACAGAAGCTGTACGTGGAGATGGGGGTATTTTACGCAATGCAAATGGAGAAGCATTTATGGAGCGCTACGATGCTAGAAAAGATTTAGCACCTAGAGATATTGTAGCACGTGCTATAGACAATGAAATGAAAATAAATGGTACCGAGTTTGTGTATTTAGATTGTACACACATGCACCAAGAAAAATTTAAAGAACACTTTCCAAACATACATGCAAAATGTATGAGCATTGGTGTAGATGTTTCTAAAAATATGATTCCAGTTTCGCCAGCAGCACATTATAGTTGTGGCGGTGTAAAAACGGATGAACATGCAAGAACCAGTATAAAAAATTTATATGCAGCGGGTGAGTGTGCTAGTACAGGCTTACATGGAGCAAACAGACTTGCAAGCAATTCATTGCTGGAGGCAATGGTATTTGCACACAGAGCTTTTGTAGACACTATAAAATCTTTTGCAGAAAATAAAATAGCATCTCCACAAAATCCTTTGCCAGATTGGAATGCCGCTGGTACAACCGCCCCAAAGGAAATGATTTTAATTACCCAGAGCTTAAAAGAAATGAAACTGTTGATGAGTGACTATGTAGGAATTGTACGTAACAATGAGCGTTTGCAAAGAGCCAATAGAAGAATTGATTTATTGCATGAAGAAACAGAAGCACTCTATCATCGTACTGCTGTATCACCACAGCTTTGTGAGCTAAGAAATATGATTACCGTTTCTTATCTTATTATAAAAAGTGCAGAGCTGCGTAAAGAAAGTAGGGGCTTGCATTACAATACAGATTATTTGTATAAACAAGATATTTTGCAGAATACGATTTTATAACACCTAATAATTTTTTTTACAAAAAAATTATTAGGTGAACAAAGAAGCAGCTATGTGGAACTGCTTTGGCGACGCTCCGTTCATCGGTATATCTTTGTTCATCTTTTATTATGCAATAGATTGCAAAGTAGAATATGTTTTATGGAAAAAACAATTTGCTATCTTAAATTGCAATAATATTTTTAAAAGTATGTATTACCTTATTTACCCAATACTGTATTTATTTTCTTTATTGCCATTTTTTATTTTGTATGGTATAAGCAATTTTTTTGCTTTTTTATTATCCAATGTAATAAAGTATAGAAAAGATATCGTACTCAATAATCTTAAAATTGCATTTCCAGAAAAGAGTGAGGAAGAAAGAAAACAAATAGCTAAAAAGTTTTACAAATATTTTGCAGATAACTTTATTGAGTCCTTAAAATTTATATCCATCTCTAAAAAACAATTATTAAAAAGAAGTACCGGAGATTTTGATTTGCTCAATAATTTAATAAGCAAAGGCTATAATATAAATATAATGGCGGGGCATCAATTTAATTGGGAGTATGCAAATTTACTATATGCCATTAATCTTAAAATACCATTCGTAGGGGTGTATGGTCCTATTTCTAATAAAGCAATAGAAAGAATTTTTTTAGCCTTTAGAAGAAGATATGGTACAATATTAATAAGCGCCCCCGACTTTAAAAATAAAATGCATACAGTATTCGAAAAACAATATATGCTTGCATTGGCAGCAGATCAAAATCCAAGTAATCCTGCAAGCGGCTATTGGTTAAACTTTTTTGGCCACCCTACGCCATTTGTTACAGGCCCCGAAAAAGGCGCCATTAAAAACAATGCAGCAGTTGTTTATGTTGGGTTTAAAAAAATAAAGCGAGGGCACTATCAGTTTGAGACAACCTTGCTTTGTGAGGAAGGTAGAAAAACAAATGATGGGGAGTTAACCAAATTATATAGAGATACACTAGAAAAAACAGTAAGACAAGACCCTGCGAATTACCTTTGGAGCCATCGTCGTTTTAAATTTGAATGGAAAGAAGAATATGCTGCCTTTTGGAAAGACGATGAAAATAAAATGCCAGCATTAAAATAGATTCTTCCTTTTACTTAAAGTTGAAATGAAAAAAACAGAAAAATTTTCTAATTTAAATTCTATTGAATCTAAATACAAAATATTTGGAGGGGTTGGGTTATTGATTGCAATTGAAATGGTGCTTTTAGCTTTTATGATTTTTCTCTATAGTTCATTTAGCAAAATCAATGAAAATAAAATTAGTTTCACACATAATGCTGGCGCAGTATTTTTATTTCTTGGGGCTATTTTCTTAATTTTTATTTTAGTAATATCTTCTGAGTGTAGAAGAATAATTGTAAATGAAGAAGGTATAACTTTTATAAATCCATTTTTACCATTTCTTAAATATACAATTGCGTGGGATTATTTCGACTATTTTCCTGTCTTCCGCAATGGGTCACCCATTTTTTTCGTCCATCCATTTTTTGATTAATTGATGTTCTTCTGTGAGGAATAGAATTTTCTTTTTTACTTG
>JAYVID010000373.1:0-14306 GCA_043770525.1 Ferruginibacter sp. | reverse complement strand
AGATATTTAGAAGGTTATAATGATTTATTTAAAGAGTTGTATAATAAATAAATCGTTTTTTTCTTGCCTTCGCTGGTTACCTTATATCACTGAGCACCCGTGGGTGCTTCACTACAATCTCCTTGCCTTCGCTGGTTACCTTATATCACTGTGAGCCTCTTTTAGCGCAGAGATGTTCGACTCCAGACCCGTTTGGCCCCGTTTGGCTCAGAGATGAGCAACTCTAGCTCAGAAATGAGGCGATGGCTTTTGTGCGGCAGCTTTCTGTGCGGCAAGTTATAAAAGTGCCATTCTAAAACATCAAACTTTTTGTATATTCACTAATGAACAAAAAAATATGAATTTACAAACAACCCTAATTTATATTTTAGCCCCTATGATAATTTGAGCTGGGGGTGTATTTTTTTACTTAAACATTATTATGCTTTGCCGCACACATACGCTAGCGCACATAAGTTGGGCTGCTTATCTGCGGTAGATGAGAGCTAGCTAAAGAAATGCACGTTTTTGAAAAAGTTATGCAAAACAAAAATTTATTTACAAGAAATGAATTAATAGATGCTCAAAAATATATAAATGGAACAAGACGAACATTTGGCGAAGCTCCTATTTCTTTCGACTTTGATTTAAGTACAATACCTATTATTAGAAAAGAAATTGGTATAGAAAATATAATAAAAATAAAATAATTATAAAATGATTACTAAAGAAGAAGCAATAAAAATAGCAATTGACTATTTAAAATTACGAAAAAGAGATTACACCAGAATTTTTTCTCAAGAAAAGGTTTCATATTGGGAAAACCGAGAAGTCCTATATGGTAAACATGAAGGTAAAATAATGAATAATTATACGGTTAGTTATGGGGTAATGTGGGGTAATGAGGAGTGGCGTGCATTTATAATGATTTCTTCTGAAACAGGAGAGGTTTTGTATTCTATGAATTCACATGGATGGATTGAAGAATTGGAAGATGAGTAAATCCTTCTTTGGTTACCTTGTATCACTGTGAGCGCCCTTCGCCACCACTTTGCGCAGCCGAGACTTGGTCTCCGACCAGCCGACTAAATTTAATGTGCTACAAATTTTTTAAACTTTATTTTTTAATAAAAGAATTAACTTGTTGGTTAATTAATAATAGGCTTCGCTGGTCAAGACCTTTAGGTGTTCGGAAGAAAAAAACATATCGCTCCTACGGAGCTTTAACTAGGTTTTATTGTTTATTTCTACTGACATACCGCCTCTAACGAGGCTTAAAACTCCAGAGGAGCGGTAAATCAGTAGATTAATTTTAAAGTTTGTTTTATTATGCTCCGTAGGAGCGACATGTAAATCAAATTGCATAGTCTTCCGAACAGTTATGGTGTATAAGACCAGTGGCGTTTTGCAACCGCCCAACAAAAGGGGCTTGTGATATTAATTTATAATTATCTAATGAGACTATGCGCCGAAGGTTAAAAACCAAGCGGCGAAAATGGAAGCGGCGAAATTAGCGAAGTACCAACATTACTAGGGGCAAGAACATAAGCATAGATTATTTCAAACAATGTAATTTTACATAAAACAAAATAATGGCAGAAGATTTAAATATATCACTTGGCACCAAAGCAGAACAATACGAATCTATAACCCAACAAATAAAGGGACTTATAGAGGGAGAGCAAGACCTTATTGCAAACCTTGCCAACATTACCGCAGCACTTAAAGAACAATTTGGTTGGCTTTGGGTAGGGTTTTATTTGGTAAAAAATGATGAATTGGTGTTAGGGCCTTTTCAGGGCCCTGTTGCTTGCACTCGTATAAAAAGGGGGCGTGGTGTGTGTGGTGCTGCGTGGGCAAATGCCGAAACGTTGATTGTAGATGATGTAGAAAAATTCCCTGGCCATATTGCGTGTAGCAGCTTATCAAAATCAGAAATTGTAATTCCTATTTTAAGAAATGATATTGTGCTGGGTGTGCTTGATGTAGATAGTGAACAACTAAGCCATTTTGATAGTATAGATGCTAATTACTTAGAAAAAATTATTGCTTTAATATCTTTTTAGCTATTTGCCCATACTTTAAAATCAGCTACTTTTTCTCTGCTTATAATTATTTCTTCGATATTGGGTATTCCTTTTACAATAACCAAAAGCCTATTGTTATCATAAGGTTTCACTTGCTCTATAGCGTCTATATGAATTATAATTTTTCTATTAACCCTAAAAAATATTTTAGGATCAAGCATTGACTCTAGTTTTTCTATCGTAGCACTTTTTAAATACTTTTTGCCATCTCTGGCAACCAAGTGTACTATTTTATTATCTGCAGTAAAAAAAGCCACGTCTTGCACTTGTATGAAATAAGTACGTTGGCCCACTTTTCCTAAAAAACGGGTTTTATATTTTGCTGTAAAATTATCTTTTACATATTGCAATACATCGGCATAATTATTTTCTGTTGCTGGTGCTTTTGTAAGTGATTTGTATTTTGCAAAGGCGTTTGCAAGCGCTTCTGCTGTTACTGGTTTCAATACATAATCTATACTTAATAATTGAAAAGCATCCAGTGCATATTGATCATACGCAGTAGTAAAAATAATGGGGGATTGTATATTTACCTTTTTAAAAATCTCAAAACTATGCCCATCTGCTAGTTGTATATCTACAAATAAAAGGTCGGGTGCTTTTTTTGTTTTAAACCATTCTACCGCTTCTTCAATGCTCTCTATGGAACCAACAATATTAATATTACTATCGTAACTTTTTATAAGCAATTGTAATCGCTCAGATGCTAGTATTTCATCTTCTATTATTAAAACATTCATACTGTAGTTAGTTTGAATCAAGCAGTGGAAGGGTAACGGTAAAGGCATCATTGGTTTTATTTACCAACACATCTCTACCACTCACCAGTAAATATCGTTTTGTAATGTTGTTAAGCCCTATTTCTGTTGAGTTTTCTACCGTTTCTCTTAGCTGTAAGTTATTGCTTACTTCAAGGGTGTTGTTACCATTGGCATGCAATAAAATATTAAGCGGTTTTATACGAGTAGCTATATTGTGCTTTATAGCATTTTCTATAAGCATTTGTAAAGAGGCGGGTATTATAAAACTATGTTCGTACTTTACAGGTATATCAATGGTTATTTTTATACCTTGGCTAAACCTTTTTTCCAATAAAAAAATATAAGGCTTTATAAAATCAAGCTCTGTTTTAAGCTCTACCAATTCTTTGTTTTGGTTATTTAAAATGTACCTGTACACTTGCGAAAAAGCTTCTATAAATTTATTGGCTTCTGCATTGTTTTGCATTACCAACGATGAGAGTACATTTAAATTATTGAATAAAAAATGAGGGTTTATTTGAGATTTTATAACCTGTAATTCTGCTTGTGCTGTAGTACTTTTTAATTGTTCTGCTTCTAGCAGTTTTACTTTGTACTCTTTAAAATAAAAGAAAATGGCATTTAATAAATGAAACAACAAGTTTATAAGCACCCCATAAATTAAATTTAGCTTGAGAGGTATTATACTGCTTTCTAAACTATAATTATGTAAAATGGTGCTTTCTGTAATTACAATTGCGGTTGTGAGAATAACAGTGAGCAAACTACAGGTAAAAAAATAATAAATTAAACCACTTATTTTATTTTGTGTTGCTGCTATTTGTTTTACAAAAAAAGGTTGAAATAATCTTCCCGCTTCTGCAATAAAAAGTGTTACTAGTGTTATGGTACTCAATGCATGATACCACTCTATTTCAATCTTAAAATATTTATATACTTCGCACAACACCGTACTAAAATAAGTTGCAAAAGAAATTAATAAAATAAAATAATATCTATATCGATGGTTAAACATAATGCAACTTAATAAAAAAGCACCAACGGTTAATCAAAAAAGAAGACAAACTGTTGGCGCTTTAAATGTGGGGGATAAAATTAAAGAAATTATTTATTTACTATCATTCGTTTAGTCTCAATTTCAACTCCGTTTAAAATTAAACTATATAAATAAATTCCCGAACTAAGTTTATTACCATCAATAACAACTTGAGATTTACCATTTATAATATTATCAAACTTTAAAACCATTTTGCCTGTTAAATCAAAAATAGCTATAGAAGCATTTTTAATATTTGCAGGTAGTGAATAAGAAATTGTTGTACTACTGCCAAAAGGATTAGGAATATTTTGGTATAAATCAATGCCTTTAATGTTCTCAACAACGCTTGTACTTGAGCTAACACTTTTTTGTAAAGAAATTGCTAATTTACTCTCTAACTCCGCTATTCTACTTTCTAAATTTTTTATTTTTGCATTTTCTTCTTGTATAGCTTTTGTAAGGATAGATACTAGCATATTATAATTAACTCCAAGTACTCTTTTTGTTTCAACAAGTTTCTTATCTTTAAAAACTGGATGTGCTATTTCTGTAACAACTTCAGGGAAAACTTCTTGCATTTCTTGCGCTATAAATCCATGTTGTAAAGTTTTTGGCAAAACCATATCGGGTGATATCTTATTATCATAATTATACGTTACAGGTCTTAATTTTGCAATTTTATCAATAATATTATTAGATTCTGTAGCAATTGATTTTTTAAGATTTCTGTCTGAAAAAGTTGTATAATTATTAGCTATTACTGTTCCATTAAAATAACCTGCATAACCTAGACCGCCAGCACTAGGACTTACATCACCGTAAATTCCATAACAGGTTTGTGAACCTGAACTAGAACCAAGGACTCCAAATGTATTAAAACCACCTTCTGCTGAACCCCTTATGCCAACATTAGTCGCAGTAGGATTTCCAAACGGCGAGGAAATAGGCCCATTTATACTGGCAGTGGCATCTACTCCATAATTGACTGCACCATTTTTGGCTATTGCAGTAAATGCTCTTGTAGTTGTAGAATTTTGATAAGTGTCTGCCCCAGATTCCGCTTTCAGGCAATCACTGAAGTCATTTTTAAAAAAACCGCTAAGACCCGTACTATTTTTAACACCTAAACTAATTTCGGAGGTAGAATTAACTTCAAGCTGAGGATTAATAACTCTAGGAATAAAAAAGGGGGGACCTCCCGCAGGATTTAATTGTATACCAAGAAACGCAGAGCTAGGATTTAAACCAAAATACGCATTACCTAAGGCCGTAAGTGATAATACTTTAGTAAACCCCGTTGAAACATTTGGATTCGTTATATACCTAAACTGCATCTCCCCTCCACCATTTCCCCATTCTATTAATGCATCCTTTATTCCACCTGCTGTTCTTTCTCTAAGTGCACTATTAAGTGCTTGCCCATTCCATTGTACTCTATTACCGTACAAACTAGATAAAGGAGCACCAATGCCAATCCATTTATCTGTAGCTCCGAAAGAACCAACTGTGCCACTTGCAAAATGAGAAATCAAACCCCCTTGTACTCGCAATTTATCGAAAGAACTTCCAGAAATTGGAGGTAATGTTGATAAAACAGATTCACTAGTCGTAATACGAACTTGTGCTTTTGTGTTTTGAAAAATTAGCATGCAACATGCAACCAACGATAGTGTAAAAACCTTTTTCATAAAATTTATTTTTAATGATGAATAAAAGAAATAAAAGAAGAATAGGGAATAACTAAGTCGAAGGGAATAGGGAAATTTATAAAAAAAATTAACAAGCAGTTTAATAAAATTAAACCACTTGTTAGTTTTAAATCTATTATTACTGGAGTACCTTATCTATTATATGTATAACACCATTAGTAGCTACGATGTCTGTAGTTGTAATACCGGCAGTAGTAGCAGTACCTGTTATCTTTACTGTTGCAGATGTAGAAAGTGCAAAAGTAAGTGTGGTTGCTGGGTTTAATGTACTAGGTGATGTAACAACACCTGCAACCAAATCTCCTGCAAAAATATTTGTACTGTATGCATGTGACCCTAAAACACCAGCAACAGCTGTAACAGGTAAGGCATTAATTAATGCTGTTGTACTAACATTTATCGCTGCACCAGAGGCGGTAGCTTGAAAGGCGGCATTTGTAGGTGCAAAAACTGTATACTTACCAGGGCTAGATAAAAGTGTTGCTAGAGATGGAGTACCAGAAGGTAAGCCAACACCAGCTCTAACTACAGCATCTAAAAGGAGACTAAATCCTGCGGCTCCTGTACCACTTCCGCTCACTATTTGTGCAATAGTTTGAGTAGGCGGTATTAGTACTTTTCCTATAGCATGTACCACACCATTTGAAGCAGCTAAATCAGGAATAGCAACTTTAACCCCATTTAGAAAAACGCCATTACTTGTACTTCTAGAAGCAAATAAATTTTTGCCATTTAGTGTTTTTACTGTATCACTAGCAGGTACGCCTCCAGAAGCTACTCTTGCAGTTAATACATGGTATTTAAGAATATCTGATAAAGCATCAATTTGGGTTTGACTGGTTATTGCATTAATATTCGCTACACTATTATAAGGAGCAGGTAATGCTTCAAATGCTGCATTTGTTGGTGCAAATACAGTAAAACTTTTTGTAGCATCGGACAGTGCTGATGCCAAACCTGCTTTGGTAACCGCTGCTACTAGTATTGTAAAGTTAGCATTTCCTTGCGCTACTCCAACTACATTTGGTGTAACAGTAACAGGCGTTACTACTGGCGAAGGATCATCGTCCTTTTTACAGCTTGAGAATGTTATCATCGTTCCTACAACGGCAACGAGAAAAATACTTTGTAATTTTTGATTAATTTTCATAATTTGATTATTTAGATTGTAAAGTAGCAACCAAAATTTTTATCTTTTTTTACATTGTAGATGAACAGTATATTTTTTTTCGTGAATTGTAGTATAGGCAGCATGAAATGTTTTTAGAATATATTCACATCTTATATAAAAAAGATAAAGCCCCCCAAGAGTGGAAGGCTTTCACAGAAAATACTGTTTTTTTGGATATTCGAAGGATATTGGAAATGTCTTTTCGTCTTTCTGTAGGATACTAAATCTCTTTATTTTTTTGATAATGCAAAATTGCATAATTTATATTTTTTATTTTGTGGTGCATGTTATTAATGTTGGGTAGAATCTATTCAAGACAGCAACGAAGTTTTACTATAGCACTATAGTAAACAAGGTATTGTTTAACCCAAAATCTATAAATGGTTTTTTATGCTGCTTTTTTATGCCTCATAATTGTAAAAATGAGTTATTAATGTAGTGTAACTGTTTAAAAGACTAGCAGTAATTATAAATACAGCTTTACTATAGAATCTTCATAAGCATTAATTATATTTGTAAACCTTAACAATAATATTATTAATGGCCATTTTTGATATTAAACTTCCCGCCTCTATTGCCAAAGCACTCAACTTGCCTGTGCAAGATGCTAGGGGACAACAAATAAAGGTTTTAAAAAAACTGCTTCGAAAAGCAAGGTTTACTCAGTTTGGGCAACAGTACAAGTTTGATGAAGTATTGCTCAGCAGACACCCCGGTAAAAAGTTTCAACAACTTGTACCAACATACAATTACGAAAAAATATACAAAGAATGGTGGTATAAAACACTAGAGGGTGTGCCAGATGTATGTTGGCCGGGTGTTATAAAGTATTTTGCACTAAGTAGCGGTACAAGCGAGGCTGCAAGCAAATATATTCCCATTACAAAAGAGCTTATACGCAGCAATACCATTACCAATTATAAGTTGCTTTTAAGCCTCTCTAAGTACGAAAACATTCCCAAAAGTAATATTAGTAAAAGCTGGTTAATTATTGGTGGTAGTACTCAGTTACAAAAAGGAGACACCTATTATGCTGGCGACCTTAGTGGTATTCAACAGCAAAATATTCCTTTTTGGTTTAGGGGTATGGGTATGTTTAAACCAGGGAGCAAAATAGCCAAAGAAAGAGATTGGGCAAAAAAATTGGAAGAGGTGGTGGAAAATGCACCTAACTGGGATATTAGTTTTTTGGTGGGGGTACCTGCATGGCTACAAATATGTTTGGAAAAAATTATTGAGCGTTACAATCTTAATAATATACACGAAATGTGGCCCAACCTTTCTTTTTATGTGCACGGTGGTGTGGCCATGGAGCCTTACAAAAAAGGATTTTCAAAATTACTAGGTAAACCAATTACTTACATAGAAACATACCTTGCAAGTGAGGGTTTTTTGGCTTATCAAAACAGACAAGATACAAGGAGTATGTTGTTGTCATTAAATAACAATATCTTTTTTGAATTTGTACCCTTTGATGATAATAATTTTGATGCAGATGGAAATATTGTAGAAAACCCAGAGGCATATATGATACATGAAATAGAAGAGGATAAAGATTATGCAATATTAATAAGTACCAATGCGGGCACATGGCGCTATGCCATTGGAGATACTGTAAGATTGGTAGACAAAGAAAGAAGCGAAATAATAATAACAGGCAGAACAAAACATTTTTTAAGTTTGGTAGGGGAGCATTTAAGTGTAGATAATATGAACAAGGGTATTGAACTGGCTTGTGAAGAAATGAATATTGTTATACCGGAGTTTACGGTGGCAGGCGTACCACACGGAAACTTTTTTGCACACGAGTGGTATATTGCAACGGACGATGCTGTAGACCCCATAAAGTTTGCCGAAGTGCTTGATGAAAAAATAAAAAGTATTAATGATGATTATGTAGTAGAGCGAAAGCATGCACTAAAAGCTGTTACTGTAAATGTGTTGTCAGAAAAAACATTTATGGATTTTATGAAACACAAAGGCAAACTTGGAGGACAACATAAGTTTCCTAGGGTACTAAAAGGCCAGGTGTTGGAAGACTGGAAAAGTTTTTTAAATACACACAAATAATAAATTTACTTATTGAATAATAACATTAATGATTGAAGCAATTATTTCTGGATTTATATTGGGCCTAGCATTGGTATTTTCGGTGGGGCCTGTTATATTTACTATACTTAAGCTGAGAATAAATTATGGACTAGCCAGTGCTTTTTATTTTATAGCAGGGGTATGGTTAAGCGATTTGCTTTGGGTAATACTTGCAAATTATTTTGGAAGCTTATTGGAAAACCTTAAAGCACTCAAATTACAAATAGGCACTTTTGGTGGAGTTTTTTTAGTTTCACTTGGGGTATATTATTTGTTTTTTAAAAAATATCATAGTAAAGAAGAATTAGATAAGGGTGTAAAAATTGGTTCCTCTACACATGCCCGATTGTTTATAACGGGTTTTTTAATAAATACTTTAAACCCTGGTATTATTGCTCTTTGGCTTGCCGCAGCCACCAACTCTATAAACAATTCTTTTCAAGAAAAAATAGCTACCTTTTCTGTTTGCCTTGCTATGAACATTGCTGCAGATTTTTTTAAAATAAACCTTGCTGGCAAACTAAGGGAGAAATTAACCGATAAAAATATTGTTATCATAAATAAAATATCTGGGTCTATGTTTTTAATATTTGGTGTTATCTTAATTATAAGCGTATGGTATACCGCTTACTTTAAACATAGTTAATATTAAATGTACGCTCTCCTTTTATGAAGAAAAAAAATGCTAAAAAAACTTGGTGGCAATACACAAAAAGAATTTTTCTTTGGCTGTTTATATCGCAATTATTTTACATTATTATTTTACGTTGGATAAATCCGCCATTTACACTTACACAATTGGGCAGCTTTTTTTCTGGTAATGGTTTAAAAAGAGATTATGTGTCTTTTAATGAAATGAGCCCCAATGCAAAACTAGCGGTAATGGCTGGGGAAGATCAGCTTTTTCCAGACCACAATGGCTTTGATATTAAAGCCATTAAGTTGGCAATAAAATACAATAAAAAACACCCGAGTTCTATAAGGGGAGCAAGCACCATTAGCCAACAGGTAGCCAAAAATGTTTTTTTGTGGCAAGGTGGTGGTTTCTTTAGAAAGGGTTTAGAGGTGTATTTTACTTTTATGATAGAAACACTTTGGACCAAAGAAAGAATTTTAGAAATGTATTTGAATGTATCTGAAATGGGTGAAGGTATATTTGGTATAGAGTCGGCAGCTCAAAATTATTTTAAAAAACCCGCCTCTAAATTGAGTAGAAGTGAAGCAGCACAAATTGCGGCAGCCCTACCCAATCCTATTCGTTTTACAGTAAAACCTTTAAGTAAATATGTAGCCAATCGTTCTCAAAATATAGTTTCGCAAATGAGTAATTTGGAAAGCGATGTAGATGTAAAGGAAATTATTAAGTAAAAAATGGATATTTTATTGCTCGTATTTCTACGCTAAACTATTTATAAAATCTATTGCCATTTGGGTGCGTTCTTCATAGCTACCCTTTATTATAATCCATGGCGTTTTTTGTTCAGATAATTCTTCTTTATAAAAATGAAACAACTTTTCTCTCGTTTCAAGATCGGGGTACTCTCTTAAAATATCTTGTACCCATGGCACATCTGTATTACACAAAATGTATCCATCGTATTTCCTATTGGTTATTTCTTTTAGTACTCTGTTGTCGCATTTATTAAAAACAAACTCACTCCATACTTTTATTACATACATATCAGTATCAATAATAAGGTGGGTTGCGCTTTTATTTGCTTCTAGCCTTTTTACAGCCTCATCTTCTCCTCTCAACTGTCCCTCTGCAATTTCAAATAAATTTTCAAACGAATAAACTGTACCATTTGTTTCCAAATACTCTCGAGCATACTCTCTCACCCATTCTGTTTTAAAATAGTCTGCTAAGTTTTGGCTAAGTGTGCTTTTTCCTGTACTCTCAGGGCCTACAATCACAAATTTTTTTATACTCAATTCTTATTGCTTATTATGGTTTTGTAATTTTTTGTATACAACGCAATCATTATCATGTGCGCCTGCAATATAGCCCGTACTCATGAGAAATTCACCTACAATTTCTCCCCCCATAAACTTAAATGTTTTTTTAAACAATTTCACCCACTCTTCTTTCTCTTTTGGGTGGTTTATGTCTATCCACTCTTTAAAAGATCCATGCAGCCTTTGTAACGTAATAATTGCGTTCGCATTGTGTATTGCGGCATTTATTTTTAATCTATTCCTTATAATGCCCGCATCATTTAGTAGCCTTTCAATATCTTTCTCATTATATGCTGCCACTTTTTTTACAATAAAATTACTATAGGCTTTTCTAAAGTTTTGTTCTTTGTGTAAAATTAAATTCCAGCTTAGGCCAGCTTGGTTTATTTCTAATACCATTCTACAAAACAATTCATCATCATTTTCTATTTTAAACCCATAATGATTATCGTGGTAGTTTTTATTTACAGCATAATCTGCCGGTTTCATATTTAATATGGCTTTGCAATAGCTCATAATAGCTTTTTTTCGTCAACAAATTTTTTCCAGCTTTTATAACCCATGTAAGCCATTATTAAAAACAATACGTACATTAATGTAAACAACATAAATCCTTTATAAAAATTTAATGGAATTGCTATTAAATTACTAAAAATCCATGCATGCCAATTTTCAATTTTTCGTTTAGCCATCCACCACATTGCTGTTACAGCACTCGATGATACCAAAGCGTCTAAAATTGGTGTGTTACTATCTGTAATGCTTACCAATAAAAAATAGATAGATACCCAAAAAACTACAAACAACCCAAAACCAATACCAAGCTCTTTTTTACTACAGTAGCTTATAGGAAATGTTTCTGTCGTATCTTTTTTTTGAAGCCAATAATACCAACCCAATACACTCATTGCAAAAAAGTAAATATTTAAAATCGCATCAGCATAAATCGGTGGGGTGGACATAAAAAAATAAATGTATGATGCTAACAAAACACCAATTATTCCTGTAGGATAAACCAATACATTGTTTTTTCTTGCATACCATACACTTAGTATTTGCATAATAGTACTACCCCATTCTTGCCAGCGTGTTTGCTGTATATTGGTAATAAATGTTTCATAAATTTCGGGTATTGTCACTAATAATTTTTTACGAAAATAACACTTTATCTTTTAACGCCTTTTTACAAAAAAGAAACACGATTTTTGCATAAACATATTTTTAAAAATGGCAAAGAAAATAAGTCTCATATTACTCATTATCTTGTATGCAACCGCTGGAATAAACCATTTCATACACCAGTCTTTTTATTATCCAATGTTTCCTTCCTATTTACCCAATCCCATATTACTTAATATTTTTGCTGGTGTTGCAGAAGTTATTGCATCAGCTTTACTTATTTTTCCAAATACCAGAAAACTCGGCTTATATTTAATTATTGCTACCCTCACTACTTTTATACCTGTACATATATATATGATACAACAGGGTGGTTGTATGAGCAAAGATATTTGCATACCAACTTGGGCAGCGTGGGTAAGATTATTTCCTTTTCAATTTTTATTAATGTGGTGGGCTTGGAGCCATAGAAAATAAATTTATCTAACTACTGATTTATATCTCCTACCTGGTCTTAAATATTTTATTCCTTTTTTTGTAAAAAACCTTGTGGCTATATCATTGCCATCTTTATTTTGTACTTGAAAATGCAAATGTGGAAATGCGGAATATCCTGTATTGCCACTAAAACCTATATGCTGCCCTTTTGAAACTGTATCCCCAATATTTACAACCACCCCTTCTTTTTTTAAATGCCAATACATTGCCACACTTCCATCAATATGAGTTATAATAATATGGTTTCCTTGGTTATAATATTCATCTCTCATTCCACCTACATCACTATCTTCTTTTGTAGCTGTTACAACCCCTTCTCTTGCTGCACATATTTCACTTCCTTTTTTCATTTTAAAATCCAAGCTCAACTCATTTGTATGGCTAAACTTACTGTTGTAGGCTTGTATCAATAAAAATCTGCTTCCTTTTTCATAAGGTAAAAAATATACATAGCTATTATCTGTTTTTACCCTGCCGCCTTTAAGGTTTCTTATTTCTGTATCTGTTAGTTGTGCACTTGCGTAAAAATTAAAAAATGTAAATAGAAAAATGAATGATAATTTCAAAGCATTAAAATTTTTTCCAAGATACTAAAAAAATAAAAAGCACCCATTACAAGGCGCTTTATATAATTACTTTTATTCTTTATTTATTTATTTTTACTCACTCTCCGCCACCACTTCCTTCACCTCTGGTATCATGCGTTTCATCATTCCCTCAATCCCTGCTTTTAATGTAATCATACTGCTTGGGCAACCACTACAACTTCCTTGCATCATTAAACTTACTTTACCATCTTCGTAGCTTTTAAATTGTATTGCACCACCATCCATTTCTACAGCTGGTTTTACATAATTTTCCAATAATTCTTTTATACGCTTTACTACATCATCATCATCTGCACTTACTTCATTGGTGCTTTCTACTTTCATTATCGCTATCTCATCTTCATTCACCACTGGTTTTCCTTCTTCAAGGTATTCTTTCAAAAATTGTTTTACCGCAGGTATTACGTCTTGCCAGTCTGCAGTATCTATTGTTTTTGTAAGCGTAACAAAGTTGCTTGCTATAAACACAGATTTTATAAATGGAAATGTAAATAATTCTTGTGCTAATAAAGATGGTTTTGCACTATCCACATCTGGAAAATCAATGCTCTTTCCTGGATACAATAATTTGTTTGCTACAAATTTCATTGTTTCTGGGTTGGGTGTCATTTCTGTATAAATACTTATTACGGGGTTGCCTGTCTTTATCATTTTATTAAAATTATTGCTTATTGCAAAATTAATGATTTCACTTTTATTTTACTGTTTTCACATTTTCGAATACCGATAAAATGTAATGGCATAAAAAAACCGATTAAAATTATTCTAATCGGCTTTTAAAATGTGTTTATTATCCTTAAAAGAATTTACTTCTATTATCTGTTATTGTTGCTTGTTTCTTTAATGGTTCAAACCAGTTTATTTGGCGTAAAGATTGCATTTTTGCATTTATTTGTGCCGCTTTTTGCTCAGCTGTTTGTTCTGCTTTTGGTTGAACTCCCGTTACTTTTATAACATATACACCCGTATTACCCACTATTGGTGCAGATGCTTTTGTTAAATAATCTTTATTAAATGCTGCTCCTATTAGTTTTGGCTCTGCACCTATATTGTTTATCATTCTACCACTCATTACAATTGATGAATCTGCACCAGCTACCATTACTTGCTTACCATATTTAGTAGCCGCATCTTCTACAGAATTTACCGTTCCTAATTTTGCTAATATTATTGCCGCTTTCTTTTCATTTCTCACAGCAGCTTCTGCCATTGGTTTTGCTGTAGCAGCATCTTGTGTTCCTTCTGCATATACTTTTGTTACCGTTGCTACTATTTGATCATTTCCTAC
>JAYVID010000372.1:0-7512 GCA_043770525.1 Ferruginibacter sp. | reverse complement strand
AATATAACCAGCAGTTAAATTTTGATTAACTTTATTTAAAACAATAACTGTAGAATTAAACTCATCAATCCAAAAACTATTATTCAAATTGTTTTTTTTAAAAAACTTTTGAAAGTTTTTATTGCAAATAACCGTGTCTATATCCTTTTTATAAATCCATTGAAATAGGCTCAAATGATGATCTTCAAAGTAGCTAGTTAATTTAGAAAAAAGTGCAAAAGTATCTAATGACTTAGATACTTTTACATCGTTCAATAACTTATTAAACTCAATTTGCTTAACCTTTGGCTTATAACCTGCATAAGTATTTCTTATTTTACTAGATAAAAATTCTAAATCTGTTTCACCAAAAGACTGAGAAAATAAATTTAACTCAAGGCTAAATAAAAAAATCAGAAGAAAAAAAAATCGGATTAAATGCATAATCAAAAAAATTATCAAAAATTATAATGTTTTAGTATTTTGCTTTCCTATACCAGGAATAGGAGGTTGCATACTTGTACAATTTGCTTCTGGACATGAAAAATCTGTATCAACAAGATTTTTATCTCCATCTCCTCCAACTACCATTCTCATTTGACTTTCACTCTGCGTCAAATTCCCAATAGCTGTTTTCTTTAATTCAAATTTCTTTTTGTTTGTTGTGTTGTTGTTCATAATTTTTTGTTTTAAGGTTTTAAAAAACCTAATTATGTTTTCAAACATTATTGGATAAAGTCTAAATGATACATAGATCATTTAATTCTAAAAATAGGCACTTTAAAATAAGTATCGTTATACCATTTTATTTTCAAAGGTTCTTCTGCATCTTTTATCGTTTCATCACTTACATCTTTTCCAGTGCCATAATTTATTTGGGCATTAGAAGACTTTACAACACCAATACCAAAAATCAACCTACTGCCTACACTTATTTTAAGGGAAGTCATATAATTATTATTAATGGGTATGGTTTCTATACTATCAGGTTTTAATAACAACCGAGTGGTTTCATCTTTAGTATAACTAGCTCTAAAATAATTTGAGCTTATGAAAAAAGTTTTACCATTTGACTTTATTTCTTTTATTTCAAGATTTATATCAAAATCCTTTTTATTTATACTTGCAGCTATTTGCCCCACTATAACACCATTTAATTCAAATGAATCTTTAAAAACTGGCGTTATGTAAGTGAACATATTTTTTTCATTTAAACTATTTAATTTTTGATTAGGGTTAACCAAAGTGTCGTCCCTGTATTTAAAATCAACTTCTTGTTCAACATATTTTCTTTGTTCATTTTTTATGGTAGTCATTTTATAATCTAAAGAATCTTTTTCAGTACCTATATAAAATGTAAGTGTATCATTACTCATTTTTTTTAATGCTCTTGTATGTTTCCACATATTAGCCCCCATTACCTCATAATTGATTTTATCTTTTAGTATGGTAGGTTTGGGAGCATTTTTTAAAGTATAATCAAACCAGTTAAATACAAGATCTGTGATGTTTATTTTTGCTACAGAGTCTATTTTATATCCATCTACTTCAGTACTTGGTACTGCTTGGGCTCCATAATGGTCGTAAGGGCCAATTAATAAATAATGATTTGCATTTTTATTGTATTGGTGATGTTGATTAAAATAATGCATTGCTCCCAGTTGGTCATCATCAAAATAACCTGTGATGGTTAGTATTGGAATATTTATTTGAGCAAAATCATTTTTGTAAGCTACTGTCTTTTGCCAAAAACTATCATAGCTTGGGTGCTTTAGCCATCGCTGAAAAATACTACTTGGTTTTCCTTCTATACTATCCAATGAGCGGAAAGAGGAACCACTTTTATACCACTTGTTAGTCACCGTTTTCCAATAATTATTATCAGAGAAATTAGAATAATCGGTAGTTTTATTATTTGTTACGTAACGTATCCATCTTAAAGAATAGCAAGAAAAAACCCTATTTGTTGTAGGGAAATCTATACCAAACCCAACAGCTACTTGTGGTACAATAGTTTTTAACGCAGGGTGTACTTTTTTAACGGTAGCCCACTGGCTAAATCCTAAATAACTTCCCCCGTACATACCTACTTTCCCATTGCTCCATGGTTGCTTACTTATCCAATCTATTATGTCATACCCATCGGATGCATCATGCTCATAAGGCTCTATTTCTTGTGGGCTTATTCCCTTTCCTCTTGTACTTGCTATTACTCCTACAAAGCCTTTATGTGCTGCATTTTTTGCTTCTTTAATATCTACTACACCTTTATAAATATTAAAAAGAAACACACTAGGAAGCTTTTTATTTACATTTCTTTTTCTCACAACTAAAGCAGAAATAGTGGAACCATCTTTTGTTTTTATTATAACACTATCCTGTACAATAAACTTTTCCGTTTCTAGTTTTTGTAAAATAGGTTTTGATATTGGTAAAACATTTTTATACGCTTCATACAATAAAAAAAGTCTGCAGAGTTTTTTAGCATCTAATACATTAAGACTGTCAGATACTTCCATTTTTTTTATGTGGTCTGTAAAGTTTTTTCTTAAAATATCTACATCATTATCAAAATACGAAGCAGCAGTTGTAGCTGCTTCATAAGACAGTTTACTATAAAGCAATTTAAATTGGTCTTTGCAAACGGTAGGGAAGGCATTGTTTTTATTATTTGATAAAATAATGCTTTGTGCATACAGTTCATAAATAAATCCTACTCCATTTGCATTAGATAGTTTACCTATTCTCCATAAATCTCTATATTTTTTTATATTTACTAAGGCATTATCAAATTGTGTTGCTACTATTTGAATCCTAAATAAATTGTCAAGTGAATCATTCGGATTTCCATTTGAGTAGTTTTTTAATAATTCATCTGCAAGAAATTGTATATTTTTTTTGAATGCTACAGTATCTGCATAGTTTGATTTTGAAAAATATAGATTTTGCCCATATCCATTATTGCAGCTTAAAAAAAGGGTAGTAATCAATAAAATTTTTATTGCTTTCATGTTTAATTGAGATTAAATGAACAAGTTGTAAACTTGCTTTTTGATAATGTGTGTAATATTTCATTACTTCTTTTCATAATACTTTTTCACAAAGTCTATCCAATCGGGTTCGTCGTCGCTTATTGGTATATCAGGTAAAATACCTGTTTTGTCATAAGCGGGCATGCTTGGGGTTATTTCTCTTTTAGTCGTAGGTACAAAAAAATTATATTTTCCGAAAGGAGTTACGAATCTTTTTTCATCCAAAAAATCAACTGCTCCTCCAGTTGTTTGACCAAAAACTTTCACTTTGTTACTTTGTTTGAAATATAATAGCATTAACTCTGCAGCACTTACACAAGTGTTATTGGTAATAATCGCAATATTTTTTACTGTAGGAAATGAGTCAACTTCATTTACTGAGAAAGTATCGCTCTTGTTATAAATAAAATTTCCTCTACTTATCTTAAGCCTCTTTAAATAATTATCATAAGAACTTACTCTTTCTGTATCTTTCAAATTAAAATATTTTTCTCTTTTTATACTTAAATCATTTATTAAATCATCACTACTTAGGCTGGAATAACCTGTGCTTATGATGCTACCTTTTCCAAGAAAAGGGAAAAGAGAAAAAAAGTTCCCAATAATACCTCCACGGTTATTCCTTAAATCTATGAGTAAATTTTTCGAAGAGATTATTTTACTCTTACTAGCCTGTATTAAACTATCATAAAAGCTAACGTATCTGCTAGAAAATGATGGCATTTTTAATAGAACATTACAACTGTCTAAAACTTTAAAAAATGGTTTAAAAACAAATTCTGTTTTAGTATTCAACATACCTTTTGTATAGTAATCGATTTTTAACCATTTTTTATAACCTTTAATTAAAAGTAGTTTATTGTTATCAAAAGTTGAATTCATAAATCCTCTATACCAATCATCGCAATCAATAACATCCGCAATAAAGTTATTCTCTCTATCTTTTTTAAATTTTAAGATGCTTAACCCTATGGGAGCTTCTGTTTTAGTTTCTACCACAAACCCTTCATAATAATTACCACTATTCTTTGTTAAGCAGATTATAGTTTGATTTAAGTCATCAATCCAGTATTCTTTATATTTTTTATTGCTTTGCGCTTCCAATACCTGATAATTCTTTTTGCATATATTAGTGTCAATTTTTTCGGGCCAATAAATTTGATACAGCCCTAAATGTATATCATTAAAATACATAGTAAGTTTAGATAAATTTGCAAACGTATCTTTAGATGTAGATGCTTTAACTTCCTTTATTATTCTCTCAAATTCATTACCCTTTACTTTATCACTATAGCCTGCATACTTGTATTTAATTTTATCTATCAAAAAATCTACATCGGAGATTGTAGAATCCTTTTTTACTTGCGCAAAGCAATTACTAGTTAATATAAAGCACAGAAATAAATAATAGTATTTCATCATTCTATATTTTATTTATTATTTTTTCTAATACCAATTTCATAGCAATATTGGTATCATATTTTAATGTAGGAATAATTAAAACATTCATATCGTTTACAAATAACGGCGAAGCCATTTTATCTTCTACATTTTTTATAAAGTCATTTTTTGTAACCGTATTATTTTCAAATTTCATATACTTTTTCCAAACAGTAATCACCTTTTCTATATCAAATGTTATGTTCTCTAAGGCGTACCAAAGGTCAAATAAATCTCTACCTTTCTTACGTTGATACAAAGCCCGTAGTTTAGTTGCCAATAATTCTTCTATGCAATAGGTTGTAACAATTGCTTTAGTACTGAGCCAACTTGTATTTATGTTAAACGTTACATTGTTATAACCTAATATGGCAAAATGTTCTCTTGTATTCACTTCTATTTTTAGCTTAATCATTTGTCCACTTTCACTTTCTATCTTATATACCAAAGCGTTATTATGTGAAGATGATTTACTTTGCGGTTTACCTAAGTAATTTAGTGTTGTTCTTATTTCGTCAAATAATTCTCCAAATGGTGCACTATTTATTTGCACCAAATCTATATCTTCAGAATATCGAATAGATGACTTGAAAAATAATTTATTTAAAGCTGTACCACCTCTAAATGCTAATGATTTTTGTATTAACTCATTTTGGTATAGCCTTATTAATGCTTCAGATATAATAAAATCTTGCTCCACTTGTGCATCATTTTGCCATGGTGCTTTATTTCTCCATTCGGTAATATAGCTCTGTGGTATCATATATCTTTTTCAATATTGGTATTTATAATAATTTTCCACCTATTGCCTGTTACTTTATTTTTATTATTTGTTTCTTGTACGTCTAGCAGTGCGGGGTAACTTTTTTGCTTGCTAAACCAACTGTATAAATCATTTGCCAATTCTTTGTTATCATTATAGTCTAACAAATATCCAAGCCGTTGCACAGCCATAAGCGAAGTATATTTGTTTACAAGGTGTAATAATTTCTCCACTTCAATTTTTTCTGCTAATTCTTCTATTACTTGGGCAATATTATTTATGCCTCCACCTTGCTTTTGATAATAGCACAAATCCAAGCAAGTTAATTCTATCGAAGATATTTTTACATAGCCAGCATTTGTTTTTATGTTACTTATAAAAGTATCATTCCAATTTTTATGTGATAAAAAAAATATTTTTAAATACCTTTTATTTACATGTTTAATATTAGGCGGTGGGGTAATTATGACATTACTCTGAGGCTGTTGTTGTGTAGCCCCATACCAAGCCGCTGCATTTAGCAAACCAATATAGTATGGTTTTTCTAGCCATTGCATTAAACCATTTATAAAAAAATAAATAGGCGGGCAACCAATTTTTTTATACTCAGGGGTTACAATTACGTAAAACCCATTTTTTAAAATTGCTACTTTTTTATTTGCAATTAGTCTTTTTAATTGCTCTTGCAGTGCCATTTTAGTAATAGAAAAATTATACACAAGCTCTTGTAAAGTAAAATAATACCTGCCACTTGCTTGAAGGTTTTCAATGTATTCTGAAACACTAGATACTAATATTTTAGTTTTCATTAAGTAAATATATGCTATTTAGTACGAAAAACATACTAAAAGTATTATAAAAACTAATTTTAGTCACCCAGTTCCAACTGATTCCTCACCAAATCATAATAAAACCCTCTTTGCTTTATTAATACATCATGCTTGCCTTCATCTATTATTTTACCCTCGTTTAGAACAATAATGTTATCGGCATTCTTTACTGTGCTCAATCTATGCGCTATAATAATTACTGTTTTATTGGTAAAAATTTTATTCAAATTTTCGGTTATTATTTTTTCATTATTGGCATCTAAGGCACTGGTGGCTTCATCGAAAAATAGAATATCGGGGTTTTTGTATATGGCTCTTGCTATGAGTATACGCTGCTTTTGCCCTGTGCTTATGCCCATACCATTGCCGCCAATTTTTGTTTTAAACCCGAGCGGCAAGGCTTGTATAAACTCAAAAATATTAGCTGTTTTTGAAGCAGCTTCCAATCTGCTTGTCACTAACCTCAACCCTTGCCCTTCTCCACAAGTGGAGAAGGGTGGGGAATCATCCCCTACAGCAATATTATTTTCTATGGTATCATTAAATATAAATCCTTCCTGCATCACCACACCACACTTATCTCTCCAAGTATTGTTTGGTAAATCATTAAAATTGTTATTACCAATTTTAATACTTCCGCTGGTAGGCTCATAAAACTTAAGTAGTAATTTTAGCAAGCTGGTTTTGCCACTTCCGCTGCTACCAACAATGGCGGTAATTTTATTGGCAGGTATAGTGGTTGTTATATTGTCTAACACATTTTTTGCAAAAGGGCTAGCATCGTATTTAAAACTACAATTTTCTAATACGATGTCGGCTGTATTTATAATAAATTCTGTATTTGCATCTGCCTGCACTTCATTTTTCATAAGCTGTATTTCGTTTATACGGGCTAGGCTTAGCCTTGTATCTTGGTAAGATTGTAAAAACTCTATGAGTTGCAAAATAGGCGAATTTAATTGCCCAATTATATAAGAGATGGACAGCATTACACCCAATGAAATTTCTTTTTCTACCACTAGCTTGGCAGCTAAAAAAAGAATGATAATATTTTTTAGTTCATTTAAAATAGTAGCTCCACCAGTTTGTACTTGCCTAAGCGATAGTGTTTTTACATTAAGTTTTAAAAGTTTTACTTGCAGCATTTCCCACTGCCAACGTTTTTTTTGCTCTGCATTGTGCAATTTTATTTCTTGCATACCAATAATGAGTTCATAATTTTTTTCTTGGTTGGCTGTCAATTGGTGAAACATTTTATAATCGAGTGCAGCACGCTTTTTCATAAAAGCCAATATCCACAAAATGTACAATGCACTGCCTAGCAGAAATACAAAAAATATGGTTGTATTGTATATGCCCAATACAATAACAAATATGAGCAAATTGATAAATGAAAAAATAGTGTTTAATGCACCCGAGGTAAGAAAATTTTCTATTCGCTTGTGGTCGTTTATTCTTTGCAGTGTAT
>JAYVID010000371.1:0-13000 GCA_043770525.1 Ferruginibacter sp. | reverse complement strand
TAAGCATTATATTTTTAAAGAAATATCTCAGCTTGGTAGTTTTTTAATAGATAGAAGAAAATTGCCAAAGTTGCCAAAAGAAATTACCGATAAATTGGGGTATGGAGGTTGAACATTTACAAGTAGTAAATTGCTTATTTTGTATAGATCAATAAATACTTTTACATATTTATCAAAAAAAGTAAAACCCCATGTTTTCACAAAGGGTTTTTAATAAATAATATGTCAATTAATAGTACAATTTACATTACCTCCGCCATATTTGGAATATCTACAGCTTTATATTTTCCTTCATCTAATTTTTTCTTAGATTCTGCAAAAGCATTTAAGGTAATATCTACCTCTTCAAAACTATGAGAAGCGGTAGGTATAAGTCTGAAAATAATATCGCCTTTTGGTATTACAGGGTATACTACTATGCTACAAAAAATTCCATAGTTTTCTCTCAAGTCCATTACCATTTGCGTAGCTTCTGGTACATCACCTTTCATATAAATGGGCGTTACAGGGCTGTTGGTATTTCCAATATCAAACCCTCTTTCTTTTAATCCTGTTTGTAAACGCTCCACATTTGCCCAAAGTTTTTCTCTCAATTCGGGCATTTCTACTGTCATTTTCATACGAGTAAGCATACCTTCCACAATTAAAAGCGGTAAGCTTTTTGCAAATATTTGAGAGCGTGTATTGTATCGTAAATATTTTAATACTGCCTTACTTCCACTTATAAATGCACCAATACTTCCCATACTTTTTACAAATGTGCTAAAGTATAAATCAATATGCTCTTGTACACCTTGTGCTTCATCAGCACCTGCACCTGTAGGCCCCATATATCCAAATCCATGTGCATCATCTATCAAAATACGGAAACCATATTTTTCTTTAAGTGCTACAATTTCTTTTAAAATACCTTGCTCACCATCCATACCAAAAACCCCTTCTGTAATAACTAAAATACCACCACCGTTTTTCTCTGCTATTTTTTGTGCACGTACCAGTTGCTTTTCGCAATCTTCAATATCGTTGTGTTTAAAAGCATAAGTCTGCCCCATGTGTAGGCGTATTCCATCTACTATACATGCATGAGCTTCTGCATCGTATACAATTACATCTCTACGATTTACCAATGCATCTATACAGCTCATTATACCTTGGTAGCCAAAATTCAAAAGCATTGTATCTTCCCTGCTTACAAATTTGCTTATAACTTTTTCAAGCTCTTCATGCTTAGCAGTATTTCCACTCATCATACGAGCACCCATTGGGTTGCCCATACCATAAGCTGCAGCTGCTTCTGTATCCACTTTGCGTATAGCTGGATGATTTACAAGCCCTAAATAGTTGTTTAAACTCCATACTATTACTTCTTTTCCTCGAAATTGCATACGAGGACCCAATTCTCCTTCAAGCTTAGGAAAAGCAAAATATCCATGTGCTCTATCCATGTGTTGCCCTATTGGTCCACCATCTTTCACTAATTTCTCAAAAACATCTATCATAAAAAGGTTTATTTTAGTGCCGCAAAAGTAATTAATAATTTAGTAATATAGTGTAGATTATGTTGCTAAGTTGAAAACTTTAAGGATTGAAAATGTAAAAAATATGTAAAAAAAGCTTGTTTTAAAAGCTAAAAAAGAAGTTGAAATAAAAGAAAAGTGAATTCTTTAAAAATAAAAAAACCTTTTCCAATAAATGAAAAGGCTTTTTTTAATGCGGAGAGCTAGGGATTCGAACCTAACCCTATAATCCTTTATTAATAGCTATTTCAAATTATCATTCTTTGCAGGTCTCGTTAAAGTCTCGTTTTACTTTAAAACCAATTTACAAAAGTCTATACATTTTGTACTGCTAAGATAGTGAAATTTAGGTAGCTTTTGGCATTAAATTTAAGCGTTTAATACTTCCTTTACAGATTGTGCAGATAGCCCTGTGTACTGGCAAAATTCATCTATCGAAACTAATTGATGCTCTTGCTTGCTAAACTGTACTTTAATTTTTTTAATAACATCCCTGCCCCAACGCTCACTCTTGCCTGTTACAATCTGAACA
Organism: Ferruginibacter sp.; assembly: GCA_043770525.1. Classification (GTDB taxonomy): domain Bacteria; phylum Bacteroidota; class Bacteroidia; order Chitinophagales; family Chitinophagaceae; genus Ferruginibacter. The sequence goes on along the minus strand of JAYVID010000371.1, from coordinate 10,951 downwards.
TCTTTTGGGTAAATACAAATCCTTTCCATTGTTTGAATACTGTTGTTATACATTATCTATGCTTTTGCTATACTTCAAATATTTATTATCTCACTACAAATTTACTATTCTTTTTATTGGAATTAAAAGTATTTCATGGAAATATCGGCAGAAATGGAATACATCGGAAGTAGTTGTTTGGTGCAGCTTACAAAGCAATATATTTTTGGATTGCAATTGAATTACTAACCAATTAAATTCTAAAAAATATACAATGGCAAAGTTAAAAGGCTTATTAAAAATTGAAGGAACATTAGACAATCTTACCTTCTATAAAACGCAAGATGGACATCTTGTAAAAACCAAAAGTGGTGTATCTGGGCAAAGAATAGCAAGCGACCCTGCTTTTATTCGTACCCGTGAAAACGGTGCAGAATTTGGAAGCTCTGCTAGTGCTGGAAAATTACTTCGTAATGGTGTTCGGAATTTAATAATGAACGCAAGTGATAACCGTGTTACAAGTAGAATAACACAAATAATGACTCAGCTAAAAAACTACGATACAACCTCTGCAAGAGGTGCAAGAACCGTAGGTGTAGGTATAACCGACCCTTTAGCTGTAGCAACTATAAAGGGCTTTGATTTTAATAATAAAGCTACTTTAGGTAGTGTATTATTTGCACCTTATACCGTTGCAACTGCAACTGGCAAAATAGATTTTGCAGCATTTACGCCACTTAACGATATTTTTTATCCAATTGGTGCAACTCATTTAAGCATGAAAGCTGCTTATGCAAATATTGATTTTGCAAATGATGTAAGTGCAATAGAATATAGCCCTGTTCAAAACATTGCTATTGATGGAAGGAATACGCCATTTAGTTTAACCCCTGCTGCTGTGCCTGCTGGTGCAGGTACTAAACTTTACTTTTTAACTATTGAATTTTTTCAAGAAGTAAACGCAGTACAATACCCTTTAAAAAATGGTTCTTACAATGTGTTGAACATTGTTGAAGTAGCATAAAAATTTGTATCATTCTTCGTTAAAGCCTGCCTATTCTTAGGTGGGCTTTTTATTTTTACTAGAATTTAATTATTCCAATTATGAAAACTAAAACGAAATAGTATTTACTTTTACTGCTATGGAATTTAATGATAAAAGCGACAAAGAAGTTTTTGAATACCTGTTTAACAATCTATTTGAAAATAAAATAATTTACCACGAAAGGGTGACAATGCTTTGCGAAGTAGATAGATTTGAAGTTACAGAAAAGAGCTTCGAAATATGGCTTAAGCCATTAAAGCCCTTAATGAAATTATCTGGGTTTAGAGAAAACTTTTATAATAGATTAGTTGAAAAGAAAATATTTTCATTAGGAGCTACTTTTGAATTTGGAGATACCAATACTAAACTGTTTGATGGAAAATTAATTGGAAGACCTTACTGCCCATTTATGTTATGGCCATTAAAGGAAATGGTTGAAGTTATTTGTAATTCAGAAGGTGAAGTTTTAAAACAAGAAGTCTCGAAACTTTTTTGTGATTAGAATATTTGACACTTAGCTTTGAATTTGCATTACGTAGCAAAGTTCTTTCTGTCGGTAATAAAAAGAAATGCCACAACTGCCATACAAGTTTTTCAACATGCCTGTGCCTTGATAAACAATGTATCTAGAATAATTTTGAAGATGTCTGTCAAAAATGCTAATTAGACCGCTTTCACAACCTATCTTAATAATTAAATATTTGAGATTATCACTAGTGTTTAGTATATCTCCTAATTCATATTCTAATACATATTTTTTATACGATTCTTCACTCCATATTATTGAGTTTACTATAAATTTCATTTTTTTTTCTAAAACAAGATTATACAAATCAAGATAATTCTGTCCACTATTTAATTTTTCTATTATCATCTTTGCATACTCCGCAGACCAAATTCCTTCTTTCTTTATTTCGACTAAAACATAGTATAGATTCTCAATAGTCATTTCCAAATTAAATTCAGGCTGCCCATATGTCTTAAGTGTAATAATTTTACTTTTATCACACTTTATTTCCCATGCTATTTCTTTTAAAAAATATTTTGTTGGATATTTTGTGGTGTCGGGCATCTCAAAATTTCCGACTTCATCCTTGTAAATAAAAGGGTCAATATTTGATAAAGAATCGTTTTTAGAATTAAGTTCAAAAACCTCGTTTACTAAATTATATTGGGTGTAATCAATCATTTTATTGGTTATGTTTATTCTTGAAAGTATTTAAAATTTTTTCAATTCACCTACAAGGAATTTTGTAAATATAATGCTGCATTTTTGTATAAACTCAAAAGCTTTAGTCAATTTATTTCTTTTAATTTTTTAAACATTTAAAATTTAAGGGCTGCTATTGGCGAAAAAAAGATAAATGATAAGATGATGTGAAGAAGATTAAAGATAAAATGCTAAATCTTTTGTACTAATGTTCTTATTACTTCCTATGCTCGGCTTATCGTTTATCTTTTTTTTGCAAGCCAATGCCGCCACTACTTCACTTCAAATTATAAAAGAACTAACTGGCGGCTGCGGCAGTTTTTAAACCCATTGTTTGCATATACAAAACCCCTTCAAAGTTTAAGTAACCAAAAAGAAATAAAAGATGATTTGCAAAGCTGCCGCAGGCGTTGCTATTGACTGAACGGAGTGAGATAGCATATAAACAGATAGTGCTTGCACACCGCTTTGGGAAGCGTTGGCTGTCTTTGGTACGGCTCAATAAAAAAAATAATTAGCAGAGCAATGTTGGCGTAGGATTATTTTTTTTATTGCTATGTCATTGGCTATTTAATATAATGTTGTTATAGGATTTTTTTCAGAGCATCCGCCACGGCGGATGAGCAGGGCTAAAAAATACTATAACACACGTTATGTTATTTAGCTTCAGGCAGTTTTTTTGGCGTAGGTTTTTGTATTGTGTATAGGGCTACAGCTCTTTTATTTTTTTCTCTGTCTTTTGAAAAAATAAATGTGCTGTATTGGCGTGGGTACAAAAACTATGACAAAAAAAATGACTGCAATGCCATAGAGTGCTATGCCCTTGTATTTTGGCATAGCACAAGCCGTACCTTGTGGGTGGGTTGTATTATTGGGATTTAAAAAATGTGTTGGATTATCTTACCTTTATAACATAATACTCAAAGAGTATTTGTACTGGCAAGAGATTTATTTCTTTCATTCGCTTTGTCTAAAGTTGCGTTCCTCACTTACGAAGTGAGGTTTTTTTGTGCTAACTATTCACTTTGCAACTATATAATTTAAAAATAGCAGGGTGTGACTGAATAAAAATTAATAGAATATTTTAGGCATAAAAAAAAGTTGGCAAAATACCAACTTAATACTTTTTAAAATATAGCTTACTATGCCATTACTAACTCATAAGGATTGGCAATAGTTTTACGACCGAAACGCTTTAATAAAGCTACTTCATTACTCTTGTCTATTTTTTCTTTTAAAAGAATTTCACGGATTGCAGGTTGTTTTAAACCTGGGATTCGTACTTGAAAAAATGGCCATAGTATTTCGCTTTGGTAGGTTTTATCTAAATCGGGAAAGCCTACTATGCGGTTATATTCGCTAGAGTGATTTTTAAACTCATCTGCGTATTTGTAATACCAATCTCCATCTTTACAAGATAATGAGCCAACGCTAATATTATCTACCGAAAGTATAAATTTTGCTGATACATCATGCGGTAGAAGCGTTTGCTCCTCAAAGTCATCTTCACTTTTGCTGAACCAATTGAAAAATTTAAGTTTCATATACCTCTTATTGTTTTAAATCTGTTTTTTAAAATTAGTGTTATTAATTCACATCTCTCCAAAATAAAAAATGGGTAGAACTCATTTTTTAACATTTCAAGCACTTTTGCTTCATTTTCCTCACTTGCCAATTCATTAACGATTTCCTTATAATCTTGGTTGTACCGCTTTACAAAATCTAATAATTGAAAATGATTGGCTTGTTTGTTGTCATCTATACTTATCCTTGGACTAGCTTCCTCAATATACTTTAAAACCTTTTTGCCTCCTTGCTTATGTGTTTGAAGGTGATTTTTAATGTTTTCGTCGCTAAGATTCCATAGCAAACCCCTTGCCGAATCGTAAATGGGTGCAAAAATAGGTTTTTTTAATGATTTTTTAGAAGTGTGAACTACGCCCCAATTGTAAAAGTGCCTGTCATTGTTACCTGCCAAGGCATCGAAACATAGCATTTTAACGAGTTCATAAGTTAAATATTCAAAATCATTTGGAAAAACAGTACGAATTGCTTCCTTTATAAACTCAAAAGTAAAGAACTCTCTTGCCGTTGGTTTATGGTCTGCTATTTCTTTTGCAAGTATCAAATCCCCTAAATGCTCGCCACAAATTTCTGCACCATGTATTAATTTTTCATCCTTTTTAAGAAAGAACTTACTTAGAAAGCGAATTTGGGTATTGATTTTTATTAGTTTAATCTCATTCATTTTTAGCCCTAAAACCTGCCCTATACGGTTAATCATAAACTCAATTACAGATTCATGTGGATACCATTTTTCGGCAGTTTTTGCAATGTAAGGATGCCAAGAGCTTGTATGTGCTTTTCTTACCGTACTATTCTCAGCATAAAAATATGCTTTGATAAACTGCTTTGGTGCATCGCCATCTAAATCATAATCTTTTACAACGTAATGCTCATTTTTTAAAATGGGTATGCTACGCTCATCAAGCAACTTGCCTGAGCAATTAATTGATTTTTCTATCCGTAATTTTTGTTTTGTGTGTGGCATTTTTAAATGTTGTAAATATCCTTTTATTTAGCCTTCTAAACAATCTTTCAACTCTTGTACTTTTTTTATTGCATCTTCTAACTCTTTTTCATACATGGATTCTCCTGAAGAATGGGAGGCTGGGTTCATTATACGGTCGAGAATTACCCTTACTTCATCAAACAATTTATTCTTAATTTCTTTTACTTCATACTGTTTGTAGAGATATTTATGAAGACTTTTTTTAAGTGATTTTAATTTGCCTATTTGTACACCATTTAAATGTTCATCATGCTCAAAATCTTCATCCATTTTTTGGATTACTTCAATTGGTAAATCATTATCTACAAATATCTTTTCAAAAAGCCTTCTCTCATTTTCAGTATATTTTTCATAAGCCGATTTTATCATTTTTGAAAGTTCAGTAAATTTTTCGCTTTCTGTATTTAATGCTTTATTTAAATATTTTTTTATCGTTAATTCTACTTCCTTCCTTAATTCATTTCCCACTGCATCATACTCTCCATCTGCAAAAAATTTAGATGCTTTTTCAATATGGGTTTTGTCTATTGCAAGTTTTGGTGCTTCGTTACCATTTTCATCTTTTGTAAGTCTGCAATATTCCCACTCATTAGGGTTTGTATAGTTTTTTAAAATGTTATAAAAACCTTTATCGTGGGTTAGTATTATTTTTTGGTAGCTATCAAAAAACTTTAATGACTTTTTATTATCGTGGTTTAAAATAATCTTTACTACTTCCATACGATTACTTAAATCTAAACTTATAAGCATATCATCTAAAACCAAAAGTTTAAATTCTGTAGTTTGCAAACGGGTACGCAATGCACCAATACGTATACCCATAGCTATACGTGTAAGTTGTGCTTCGTTTAAAAAAGATTGTACCCTGTGCAGAGGTATCCATGCTGCTTTTGCAATATCATATTGCTTTACTACTAATTTTATTTGTAACTGACTTGCTCTAATATGCCTGTTTTCATCTTTCCAAATACGCTGCTCTACCAAATCGTACTTAAAGCGTTTATCAAATATAAGCTCTACTTGTAGCACATCTTTATTATTGTAAAAATGCTCTTTAATAAAATCATTTGCATTTTGTTGTATTGTGCCAAGCATGTTATCTATCTCTATATTAAAAGCCTCTAACCAATCTGTATATTGATATTTACGCCAACCTTCTCGTAAACCATAACCCGATGCGTATCTTTCAATATCATCCGTATGCTCAATAATTTTTTCTAAAAAGGTTTGCTCGGTTACATTATCTGTAATAAAAGGAAATATATCCTTTTCAAATACACTCCAAAGGTTTACATCGTACTTATGGGAGTGGCTGTAAAAGCCGCTTAGTAATTTATAATTTATAAAATCGCTGGTGGTATTGAGTAGTTTAATATTTGTATCTACTGGTATTTCTATTGCGGCTTCTATTGGCACTTCGGGTAGGGCTACAGCAGGTGGTATGCTAGGTATTTTGTAATTTATTATTGTGCCGTTATCATTAACGGTGAGTTCTATAAACGAATTTTCATCAGCAGCTTCAAATACATTGCGTAATGATTGATGGGTGCTATTATCGGCTACATCAAACACTTTAAAATATTTATCAATGCTGGTAGGCTTTTTTATACTGCTTTGCAAAAAAGTATATAATGCCCAAAAAATAGAAGATTTACCTGCTCCATTGTTGCCATAAATGAGCATGTTTTTATTCTTAAAATTGATGACTTGCTCACCCCTAAATGCTTTAAAGTTTTTTAAAACTATTTTCTCTACTGATTTTGCCATGTTTATTAACCTTGTAGTATTGGTTTTAAAATATCGGGGCTTACAATAGGAAACAATAAAATACGGTTTCGTATTTCACTATCGGGGTTAGATACTAAACGGTAAAAATTGTATATACTTTCTTCTACGGTCTTACCTTCTGCCTTTTTTAAAGCTGCCTCTACTAATGCTATAATGTTTACTTTTTTTGTTATCATTTCTTCTTCAAAATAAAGCTCTAACACCATCCCATCTATTATATCTTCTAAATTTTTTACTAGTAAATTGTTAGAAACAGAAATATTGATTGTGTTTGTATTTTTTTTCAAATACAATATAAAATCAACAAGCCTTATAAATTGTTCCTCATTTGTACTCTCTATTATTGGAAGTTGCTCAACGGAACGAGCTTGGATTTCCGAAAAAACTTTCTTAGTTGATTTGAACCTTCCTTTGTACAAATAATTAAGAAGTTTAGAATTAAGCAAAGAAAGAAGATATTTCAAGCTAATCTTTTGGTTTGAATTTAGATTTAATACCACAATTGTATTTAAAGCAAAATGCTGTTCCTCATCATAAGTGAATATTAAACTTTCAGAAACTCTTCTAAACATTAATTTCTCTTTAGACTCAAAAATATCCTTACGCTTACAAGAATGTATTCTTTCTACATCGTAATCTAGATATACACCATCCCATTCAATTGTATATTTATTTATATTTCGCCCATCTAACAGCTTATAATATTTTTTATCCTTATTGTCATTTTTTAATGAAATACTTTTATCACCTTTGAGAGCAATAGCTTGATTTACCTCACAAAATATTTTTAAAGGTTTTATATTTCTTGAAAATATAAATTCAATTACTTCGTTAGTATTTACATTAAATGAAAAATTATTTTGAGTGAGAAAATTATTTTTAGATTTTGTAGAAACCAAAGAAATTGTCTCTAAGTCATCAGTATAAATCTCGATTGGGTAATTGTCTACTTCATTTTTTTTAATTATTATAGTTACATTTTCTACAACTGCATTTTCGAAAGGCATATCAATATAATTCACTATTTTTTTTAGAAAATTATTCCTTAAGATTTGCTCTCTAGTATATTTATAATAGTCTTGTGTTAAGATTGTATTTGGAATGATATAGGTTAAAACACCATTTGCCTTTAATAAATCTATACCCTTGTGAATAAAAAAAATGAAAGTGTTAAGTCTTCCACCTGATGTCTTAAAAGTATCTCTCAACTGAGTTTTATAACTTTCTTCAATTGAAAAATCTTTTGATAATTGAATATAGGGAGGATTTGCAACTACTACATCAAAACCATTTTTTGCAGAAGGGAAAAAGTAAGTAGGATTAAAAAAATCAACTTTTCTATTTTTAAACACATTTTCATAGCTGTTCCATTTAGCATCCATTAAAGAATAATTAGTTAAACTTTCTCTTAGTTGCTTAATTCTTGTAGGTGATGCCGTTTTTTCTTCTTGCCTAATTTTAGTTATTAAACCACCAATAATGTCATGGTAAGATTTACTAATGTTATAGATATTAGTTTTAATATCTGCTTTTAACTTTTTCTTATTTTTATAATCAGGAGAAAAATATTTCTCTACATTTATTTCTAATTCTTTTAAATTTTTTGCTGATAAATCAGTTTGATATGCTGCAAGTGGTACATCTACCAAACTATCAGCACATACAAATTTAAAATCCAAATTGGGCAATGCTTTTATATCCTTAGGGTCTTCATCTACCACCAAACTTAGCCAACAGCGTAAGCGGCTAAGCTCTACTGCCATGGGTTGTATATCTACCCCATAAATGGAGTTTTGTATGGTATCTAACTTTAGCGTATAGTTTTTTGTTTTGGGGTGTAGCTGTTGTTTTAGAGCTACTATTTTTTGCAGTATGCCTATAGGGAAAGCACCTGAGCCACAGGCAGGGTCTAGCACTTTTATTTTGTACAATGCATCGCTTATTTTATCTTCATATTTTGCTAATGTGGCTGGCAGCATTTGGGTGTGTACAAAATCTTCAAAGTCTTGCTCTATGGTAGCATGTACTTTTACCTTTTGTGCTGTAGGCAAACTCAATTGCTGGTTTGGGATAACACCAAACAGGTTTTCTTTTATTTCCGTAACCTGCTCTGTAAGCCCTGCAAAGTATGATTTTAGGTATTCGCTTATAGATTGCTCCACCATATAATCTACAATCTCCCTTGGGGTGTAAAATGAGCCTGTTGCTTTTCTTGCACTATCGCCTGTCTCTGGGTTTTGCTCTGCTAATAAGTTTTCAAAAATGCGTCCAAGCATTTCGGGGTCAATAGCAATTTCGGCATTGCTACTGCTGTTTTCATCTACTGTAAAATTATATTTCTCTAATGTTTTTGAAAATAGGTTATAGAACCAACTGTTTTCAATATCTAGTAACAAATTATCCTTAAAATCATTATCCTGAGCATCAAACAAGCCTCCATTTAAAAAAGGATATTTTGCAATAATTTTTGGCAAGCCTGCTCTGCGTTCTTTTTCGGGTGTGTTTAGTACATCAAAAAATAGCGGCTCTAACAATGAGTGGTAATAGTTTAACTCACCTTTGCTTGTATAATTATTTACTGCTACAGATGATAATGCTTCGTCATGTAGCACATCTTTTCGTTTTAAAAACCAACAAAAAATAATTCTTCCAATAAGCCTTATTGCAAACTGTGCCCTATCTTCTTCATTGGTAAAAGGGTTCTTCTTCTTATTTAATTGTGCCAATAAACTTGTAAAAGCATCTTTAATTTCTTCATAAAACTTACGATTTATGATACTAATATCAAACGCCTTCCAAAGCACTTTCCACAAATCAATGGGCTCTACAAATAGTTGGTTTACTTTTTGGCTTACCTCATTCAATATAAAATTGTATGTTTTGTAATAAGGTTGGTTTATACCAAAGGGGAGGGTTTTTAAAACAATTTTTTTACCTTCTTTGGCACTTAGTACTACTTTAAGTTCTGTATTATCTTTATTGCCAAAAAACCAAATGATAAATCGGTTAGCATCTCCACCGCTTATAAATTTTTTGGTTACTTCTTGTATATTTTTTTTGGGTAAAGCTGCATCTTGTAGGCATACATAAAAGAAAAGCATTTGCGATATGCTACCTTTTTTTAGGGCAATAGCCCTTATATCTTTTTGTTTCGATAGTATGGGATGTTCTGCAACTAAGCGTAAAGTTTCGCCACCAAAATACTCTTGTTGCTGCTGTGCTGGCAATACACTTTCCCAACTTATTGGGTCTTGTACATTAAAAGTCTGTATCAGCGTTGTGCATATTTGCTGACAATCTAATGTGGTTTTATTTTCAACTAATTGTTGTATTGTCATTTTGTATTACTCGTTTTTTCATTGGCATAATAGCCATACCACATTACAGGGTCTGGTTGTGGTAAAGTAACTTCATCTTTTACCAAATGCACACTTTGTATAGCCAATGTATCTAAAAAGTCAATATTTACTTGTTGTTCGTTTGTTTTCAAAAAAGAGCGTAAGCGATTTTCAAAAGCCAAGTTTCGTGAAGTTATTAATTTTTGTAAACGGTTTACGTTATCAATAGAATAACGGTCTGCATTTTCGCCTAGTAATTTCAATAATTCTTCCTTTGCAGGTTTTAAGCTGCTACCACCTGCGGTACTCTTTACACCCATAAATTCAGAAAGGTCTGTACCTTCTAAGGTAGTTTGATATGCTCTTTCCGCTTCAAAAAGTTTCATTCCTTTTTGTACTAACTCCGTTTTTTGCTCCACCGATAATTTTTCTATTTGGCGTTCTTTATCAAAACTCCTCAATTGGTTTAAAACCTTTAATTGATTAGGTTCTTTTTCTACTTTTTTACCATCAGTTTTTATAAATTCAAATACGCCTTTGTCTAATAAAAAAGCCATTATTTTATTTTCATCATCTAGGGTTGGTAACGCTATCCATTTTTGCAAATTCATATTGAGGATATAATCCTTTTCTGCATCTGTAGCTTTACGCATAAACTCCCTAAGGTCATTTTCAAATACTTCATCAAAAGCTAAATCGTTCTCTCTTTCTAATTTTTCAATTGCATCTTTTTGTTTTGCTGCATCTGCCGAATATATATCTGACATTAAACCAAACTGCCTGTCGGTAATTGTTTCGCCCAATATACTGCTATCTATACCTACACTACCACCAATTATTTTAATTTTATCTTGTAATCGTTTTATTAAATTTAAGAAACGCTCCAACTGGCCTTCGGGTAAAAAGTTATGAATTTTAACCTCGTTGAAGGTAGACCCTAAACGATTAATACGCCCATTGCGTTGTATCATTTTTACTGGATTCCAATGCAAATCGTAATTAATGATAATACCGCAATC
>JAYVID010000370.1:0-8948 GCA_043770525.1 Ferruginibacter sp. | reverse complement strand
GTGGTTGGGTGGTGTGCAACCCGTGGTTGGGTGGTGTGCAACCCGTGGTTGGGTGGTGTGCAACCCGTAGTTGGGTGGTGTGCAACCCGTGGTTGGGTGGTGTGCAACCCGTGGGCGGTATCCAACCCATGCATGGACGGTGTACATCCCATGAATGGTGTGCAATACATGTATACAAATTTTACATATTGCTATTACAACTTGCAATTCTATAAATTAGTACACATACAGTAATAATAGTACCAATTATCTGCATAGCACCCATACTCTCACTTGGCTCATCATGCCCTGAAGGTACTTGCATTGTTTGTTCATGCTGTGTAGTTGTTGTAAAATAATAAGCTTCCGGTATTTTACCCTGTGCAATCAATGCTTCTTTAATACTTAAAACATAAGTACCTTTTTCTATTTCTTCAAAAATTACTTTTTGTATTTCTTCGTTGCTTAAGTTTTGGAAATTCATAGTTTTTATTTTATGCAGCAAAGAAATGTATTTTACTTTAAAATTAATGTATAATTAGTAATATTTTTTAGAAGTGTTGTTGAAGCAAACTTCAAATTGGACGGTTTTTATAATCCCTATTATTGAGAGGGTAGTATTGGATTGGGATTTAGTCAACTAATTGATAAGTAATAAATTGTAAAGTTTTCTATGTTTTCATCATCTAATTAATCAAAATGTGTTACTTTTGCACTCCGAAAAGAGAAATCTTTTCTACATTTCCCACAAGGCTCCATAAGTGTTCATCCTTTTGAACCGCCAGCAGGGAGTAACATTAATAAGTTATACAATGCCAAAGGTAAAAACAAACAGTAGCGCAAAAAAGCGCTTTAAAGTTACCGGTACAGGTTTAATTACATTTCAAAAACCTTTCAAACGCCACATCTTAACAAAAAAATCTACCAAGCGTAAGCGTGCTATGCGTAAAGACGGTATGGTAGATAGTACTCAATTGTACTTTGTAAGAAGATTGCTAGGGTTGAAATAAACCAATACCAACGCTAATCAAACAATGTTTAGCAAACAACTATTAACTTTTAAAAAAATTAAACATGCCACGTTCAGTAAATGCAGTAGCTAGTAGAGCACGCAGAAAAAGAATATTAAAAGCCGCTAAAGGATATTACGGCAAAAGAAAAAATGTATATACCGTTGCTAAAAACGTAATGGAGAAAGGACTTACGTATAGTTATGTAGGTCGTAAATTAAAGAAAAGAGAATACCGTACGTTATGGATAGCTCGTATCAACGCCGCAGTACGTGCAGAAGGTATTACTTACAGTGAGTTTATACATAAGCTTGTAGAAAAGAAAATAGATTTAAATCGTAAAGTTTTAGCTGATTTAGCTATGAATGAGCCTGAAGCATTTAAAGCTTTGGTAGCTTCTGTAAAATAAATTTTATCAAATAATTTTATGTAAAGCCATTCTATTTAGAATGGCTTTATTTTTCATTTTTTTTTTGCTTTTATATCAGCCTCTCAATATTTTTTGATACTTCATCACACAATGCAAATGCATACAATGGTTATAAATTAGTATACGATTTGCCAATTTTTTCATCATTTATTAATACATTTTTTTAAAAATATTTTATTAATTTTAAAATACTTCCAAGCGTATCAAAAAATTATTTAAACAAATTGGTCTAAATCTAGTAAGTTTTATTAGTTCAAATTTGCTACTCTTTCTACACTGTATACAAATATTTATAACTCATAAAATGTGTTTGTTAATTTTTGGTTGTTAGAAAACCTTTATTTTTTTTTCATATCGTCACATTTATTTGCCCTAAAAATAAACTCTGTGTTCAATGGCATAATCTCATTAGCTGCTAAATAATTTTTCTTTGCTGCTTCATAATTTGCAATGGTAAATTCTAATTCTGCCATCCAAAAAAAGGCATTATATTGGTAAGGGTTAGCTTTTAAAGAATTTGAAAGAGCATCTTTTATTTTATTATAGTATTTAGTATCATCAGCTGTTTTTAATTGGTAAGGCCAAAGAATATCATTTTTAGCAATATCCAAAAACTTATCAGATTTATCTACATCTAATTGTGTAAGTTTTGTTCCATATTTTTTATTTGTTACAGTAGCAATTTCTTTATTCATACTAGCCATATCAAATTCCATTTTTATATTGGTGTATTCATAATAGGCAGTATCCAAGCTATTATTATCAAAATATGCATTAGCTCTTTTTAATCTAATCTCTCTCTTTGTTATTCTATCTTTTATAATAATGGTGTAGTCATTTATGCCTAATTGATATTTTTTTAGTTTTATGTATGCATCGCCTCTTTGTTCATTGTACTTTAAATCTTTATAGTTATTTATTAAAAATGTATAATCTAAAATTGCAGCTTCTTGTTTATTTATTTTCTTAAAGCAATCAGCTTTATTTTCATAATAATATCTGATGTTAGTAGAATCAAGTTTTATTAATTGAGTATAATCAAAGATTGCTTTGTCGCAAGCAAAATTTGGAGCAGTTTTATAAATAGAAAGACGATATTTATAAAGTTCAATTTTTGACTTATCTAATAAAATAGATTTGCCCAAATCAACTAAAGCAGAGTCAGGTTGAAATAAGTATTCAAATTTTATTTTTGCTCTAGTGAAATAGTAGTCGCCTACTTTAGCGTTTAATTTTATTGCTGATGAAGCATTTTTTAAAGCGTCATTTATTATTTCTTTTGTATCTTCAGTTTTAGTATTATTTGTATCTTTTGCTTCATTAATATATTTTGATAACAATAGCAATGCTTTAGATTTATTATTAAAATCTGGGGCTTTTGTTGCATTTATATTTACAACATTTTTTAATGTAGAGATGGCATCATTAAGTTTATCTGCTTTTTTCAATTCAGTAGCTTGATTCGTATATAAAGTTATACTATCAATTTTTTTTTGACCAAAAACAAATGTACTCGAGTTTACACAAAGCATACAAGCTATTACGATTAGCTTTTTCATATTTTGATTATTTTTTTGCAAATATAATTTAATTAGCAAAACATTATGTGGAAGTTCAATTTTTAATATTTATATGTTATTATAAATCTTTTTTATATATGTAAAGTAATAAAGGTAATGTATTATATGAATTATTTTATAGATGTAATTCTGTACAAAAAATTTAGTTAAAAATTTTAGGTAATGATCATAATTGAAACTAAAGAGAAGAAGAAATTTTTAATATATGTTGTAATTTCTTTAATTTGAAATTTCTAGTTTATTGAAATCAAAGATGTAGGCAATACCTTGCAGGTACCCCCTATATATAAACTTTCTGCAGTCAATAGTGTATACCCATTTTTTATACCTTGTAAGAGAAATACGCAAGCATTAATAGATGCAAATATTTTTTGTACGATGTGGGATATTATTAAGTTTTACTTTACAATAACATTACAAATAAATGCCCCATTTTGTGTTGAAAAGATTGTTATTGAACAAATTTTATAGCCTTCTAAAAGTAAAGAAATAGTAAGGGTTGTTGGGAGAAATTTTAATAGAATAAATTCTACAAGTTAAAATTGCTTTTTAAATAAAAATGCCCTAAAATTATGTGTGTAGCTACAGAAATCGTTACAAGACAATTAGAGCTGTATCAAAAATTTGTAAACTTATTCTTAGGTTAAATAGCGTAAATGTAGATAATGTTTTTATTATAATTGTTTTAAATTCAATTGTATAAGTGATTTTAATCTTTATATATGTATAAAATAAATATATAATTTACCTTGATTTTTCTAGTGCAAATGTCTAAATTTAAGAAATATTCTTTAAATAGATTGTTTTCAATATTTTATTAACATGTCATAAAACTGTAAAATTTAAAATCATTGATTATGATATAATTATGTATTATTTTTTATATAATATTTAATTTGTAGTACTTTTTCTACAAAAAACTTATAATAAAAAAAGTTTTGTATTAGTTTTCTTTGTTACTTTGTGTCAAAGATAGTTAAAATGCTATTTTTTAAAAGCCAATTATTCCACTTCCCCTGTAAAATCCTGCAGACGTAACTTACTGTATAAATATAAGTTGTGTAATTATTCCATTTATTGATCCTTGTTTAACATTTGATAAGTCTAATAAAATCAATTGCTTTAACTAGATATTGCTTTATTGACACCATTACTAAATTAAAATTGAACTTAAACCAGTAAAGAATAAGTACAATTTAAAAAACAAAACAAATGATAAAAACATTTACTAAAATTATCGCTGAGACAAAATTTGCTTCTTTAGCTTTTTTATCAATCGTTTCTCTACAATTTTTACAAATTGCAGAGGTTAGTGCACAAGTTCAAAGTCAACAAAGACTAGCTAGTGAACTTAAGATTTCAAAAGTGGAAGCTATTAAAGAAAGCCGCTCTGGCTTAATTGATGGTAAAATAGTTGTGACTATTGAGGATTTAATTGCCCAACCGTCAACTTATCGTCTATCGTATGATCTTCATGCAATAGGAAATAATTTTATTTCTCCTGTTTTGAAAAGTGTAAATAATATATTGACACTTTCAAATGCGAAACTGGGGAACTATTACAATTTAAAAGTTATAAGAACTGCAGACAATATTATAAGTTCAGCAGCATCTCTCTTTAAAGTAGAAAATGCTTCCTACACTGCTACCAATGGGGTAACATCAAATAGGACTTCTACAATTTGTACCAATACAATCAATTATAATGATTGTAATGGAGCAAGTAAATCTATTTCTAACTGTAGAACTGGCTCTGGATATAATGACAATAATAATTACAGACCTTGTGGACTTGAAGTAGCACCCATTTGTTCTGTTTTTGCACTTAATCAGTGGCATTGTATCGATGGTAATTTATCAGCACCACCAAATCATAACGAATATACACCAACAGATTTTTTAGGTGCAGGTTTAACAGCATTACAAGCATCAAGAATAAATTGGATTGTTTGTAACTATAATTGCTTTGCAACAGGTGTTGACAATGCAATATGGTACATTGCTGGTACAGGAGGTTCTAATAATTCTATAGCTCAAGCAGCTATTGCAGCAGTTCCAGTTGCTAATGGCACTCAATCTTTAATGACTTTCTATAAATCGCTTAATGGCTCTTACCAAGATATGGTTCAATGGCAATGTAGAAGCCTTCTAACAAATGCTTCAATTGGTAATTTCGTATGGGTAGATACCAATCAAAATGGTATTCAAGATGCAGGTGAAGCAGGTTTATTTGATGTAACTGTTACATTGAAAAATGCAGCAGGTACTATTATAGATGTAACCAATACTTCAAGTACTGGTGCTTACAGTTTTAATGGCTTGTCTGCAGGTTCATATACTGTTACCTTTATAACTCCAACTGGTTATTCTGTTTCTCCAGCTAATGTAACAACAGCTGGCGCTACTGATCTTAATGATAGTGATCCTTTAAGTGGTGTAGTTAATGTTACATTATCATCATCAACAGAAATAAACAATAGTATAGATGCTGGTTTCTATTTAACTCCAATAGTACCTGTAAGTTTAGGTAATCTTGTTTTCGATGATAAAAATAGAAGCGGGTTATATGATGCGGGTGATGGTGTTATTGTTGGTGCTGTCGTAAAATTATATTTAGATGCTAATAATGATAATGCACCTGATGGTGTAGCAATAAGCACAACGACTACAAATGTAAACGGAAATTACAGTTTCACAAATTTAGCAGGTGGAAATTATATAGTAGGTGTAGTACTTCCTAGTTTATACGCAGCTGCAGTTTTGAGTTCTACAGACCCAAATATTGATGTAAATAATGATAATAATGGTGTAAATATCACAGCTGGTGAGGTAAGAGGAAACTCAATAAGTTTAGCATCAGGTACAGAACCAGATGTTAATGCTAACAATACTTATGACTTTGGTTTATACAATCCTTCATTACCACCAAATGGAGGCGAAGGTTGTTTTACAGGAACAAATCCTGCTGTTTTTGCAAAAAGTTATTGGAATGTAAATGCCAATTCTCAAACAGTAACCATGCGTGTAACTTTTGCAAAAACTTTTGTAGACAATACTTACGGAACAAGTATAATAGGATGGCCTGGTAGCCATAGTTTTTCTAACCTTACTGGATCAGATCATTTACAATGGTCTGTTAAAAACGGTGCCGGTACGGAAGTTTTAGCATTTAAGCAAGATTATATGTCTGCTAGTGCTGCTTTCCCTTCTGGTTATGGTAACTTAGGTTTTGGTGGTGATGGTGGTAATCCTACAGCTGGGTTACCAACAGACGTTTTAAGTTTTAGATCTTCTTTAACATCAAACTTTAATGACTATGGTTACATATACACAACCAATTCTCCAACTACCGATGCAAATTACACACCAAATGCTGCTACCCCTAATTGGATATATGAAGTATGGTATGAAATTACAGTAAAAGCATCTGCTTTTGGAGCATCTGGTTTTGGTTTTATTGATGTGGCTTCAGTACATGCAAGCCCTAGTAAAACAGGCAATAATACAGAAGCAGTTACAAACACACCTTGCCCAGTAGTAAATTTAGGTAACACAGTTTGGTACGATGTAAATAATGATGGCATTAAACAATCTACAGAAGCAGGTATAGCAGGAGTATCAGTAAAACTATACGAAGATCTTAATAATGATAATGTGGTAGACGGGGCTGCTACTGCCACTACAGTTACTGATGCAAATGGGGTTTATAAATTTGTAGGTTTAGATGCTGGTAACTATATAGTAGGTGTTATGATACCAACTGGTGGTTATGTACCTTCTACTTCTACAGGTGCAGATCCTGATAATAATATAGACAATGATAATAGCATAGCAAGTACTGTTGGTACTGAAGTGAGAGGTTTAACAATTAGCCTTTCAGGAGGTGCAGAGCCAGATGGTACTGGTGCTGTAAATACGAACTCAAATAATACTTATGATTTTGGTTTCTTTGCACCAGATTTAGTTTCTATAGGAGATTTTGTATGGAATGATGCCAATGGAAACGGCTTGCAAGATGCTGGAGAACCAGGTTTAAGTGGTGTTCAAATACAGCTAAAAAATGCAGCTGGCTCAGTAATTGCAACCACTACATCAAATGCAAATGGATTTTATCAATTTATCGGTCTAGCTGCAGGTACTTACACTGTTCAATTTTTATCGGTTGCAGGTTTTGGTGTTTCTCCAGCAAATGTTGGTACAAACGATGCTATTGATAGCGATGTAAACGCTACAGGTTCTGTAACGGTTACTTTAACTACAGGACAAAGCAATCAAACAATTGATGCAGGTTTTTGCCCTACAACTTTGTGTATAGGTAATTTAGTTTGGAATGATTTAAACAACAACGGTTTAAGAGAAACCACAGAGGTGGGTATTAATGCAGCTATCGTAAATATTTATCAAGATGCCAATAATGACAATGTTGTTGATGGACCAGCTTTTGCAACTACTACAACTTCAACTACAGGTATTTACTCTTTCTGTAACCTTACACCTGGTAATTATATAATAGGAGTTGTTACTCCAACTGGTTTTGCTACAAGTGCAGTGAACTCAGGAGATCCTGATGATAATATTGACAACGATAACAATGGTGTAAACACTGTTGGTACTGAAGTTAGAGGTTTAAGTGTTACTATTTCAGGTGGCGCTGAACCTAATGGATCTGGTGCTACTAATACTGACACGAATAATTCTTATGACGTTGGTTTCTATTTTATTCCAGTTCCTGTAACATTGGGAAATAAAGTGTTTGATGATAAAAATAGAAGCGGCATATTTGATGCAGGAGACGGTATAATTGCAGGCGCAACAGTTAGATTATACTTAGACGCTAACAATGACAATGTTCCTGATGGAGCAGCGTTATCTACAACTATTACAGATGCAAATGGTAACTATAGTTTTATTAATTTAAACCCTGGTAATTATATTGTTGGTGTTGTACCTCCAGCTTCTTTTACCATTGCAGTATTAAACGGTGGTGATCCAGACAACGATATAGATAACGATAATAATGGGATCTCTTTAGCAAATGGTGAGGTAAGAGGTAGTTCTATTACATTACTATCTGGTTCAGAACCAGAATTAAATGCAAATAATACTTATGACTTTGGTTTATATAATCCTTCATTGCCACCAAATGGAGGCGAGGGTTGTTTTACAGGAACAAATCCTGCTGTTTTTGCAAAAAGTTATTGGAATGTAAATGCCAATTCTCAAACAGTTACCATGCGTGTAACTTTTGCAAAAACCTTTGTTGATAATACTTACGGAACAAGTGCAATAGGCTGGCCTGGTGGGCATAGTTTTGCTAATTTAACAGGTTCAGATCATTTACAATGGTCTGTAAAAAATGGTGCAGGTGCAGAAGTATTAGCATTTAAGCAAGATTATATTTCTGCTGGTGCTGGTTTCCCATCTGGCTATGGTAATTTAGGTTTTGGTGGTGATGGTGGTACCCCTACTGCGGGACTAGCAACTGATGTATTAAGTTTCAGGTCTTCAATGGCATCAAACTTTAATGATTATGGTTATGTACTTACAACCAATTCTCCTGCAACTGATGCAAATTACACACCAAATGCTGCTACCCCTAATTGGATATATGAAGTATGGTATGAAATAACAGTAAAAGCTTCTGCTTTTGGTGCTTCTGGTTTTGGTTTTATAGATGTGGCATCAGTACATGCTAGCCCTAGTAAAACAGGTAACAATACTGAAGCAGTTACAAACACACCTTGCCCAGTAGTAAATTTGGGTAACGTTGTTTGGAACGATATTAACAGCGATGGCATAAAGCAATCTACAGAGGCAGGTATTGCAGGTGTAACTGTAAAATTATATGTAGATGCTAATAATGATAACGTGGCGGACGGGGTTCCTACTGCCACTACAATAACCGATGTTAATGGAGTTTATAATTTTGCAAATTTAACTGCAGGTAAT
>JAYVID010000369.1:0-11686 GCA_043770525.1 Ferruginibacter sp. | reverse complement strand
AAAAATACCCAATACTTCTAATTGCAATTTATCAGAAACTTTGTAACTCATAAATGCTTGCGCATCCGAAGCAGAGGGAATGTAAGCGCCTGCTGTTGGCTGATTGCTTAAAATATTTCTATTACTTTTATTACGTACTGCTGTAAGAAAAGTTATTTTTCCATTAGGGCTAGAGCCTTCTAATTGCAACCCTTGCTCTTGCAAACTCACATAAGCACTGCCGCCAAATTGGGTTGGTTTTTTGTATTGAATATCCAACACACTACTCATTTTATCGCCATACTTGCTTTGAAAGCCACCTGTGTAAAAATTTATATTCCTAGTCATTTCTGGGTTTATAAGGCTAAGTCCTTCTTGCTGCCCACTGCTTATTAAATATGGCCTATAAATTTCAAAATCGTTTATATAAATTAAATTTTCGTCGTAGTTGCCCCCACGTACATTGTATTGTGAGGTAAGTTCATTATTACTGCCCACCAAAGTTTTTATTAAGCCCTCTACACCACCAACGGTACTTGGTGCAATGATGGCTATTTTAGGATTTACTTTTACCAATCCTAATTCTTTTCTTTCTTTTTCTGTACCTACTACTACAGTTTCTAGTACTTTGCCACCTCTTTTTAGTTGCACTAAAATGTTTTCTATTTCATCGCCACTAAGAAAAAAATTCTTTTGCTGCTCTGCATATCCAGCATAAGAAAATATAAGTGCCAACGATTTTTTTGCAGGTACTTTAATTGAGAATGTACCACTATCAGTAGTAAGAATACCTGTATTTTTTCCTAATATAACGATGGATACCGATTTTAGAGGTGCGTCGTTTTCATCAACTACTACACCATTTATAGTAGCATATTTTGACTGTGCAAAAGCACTTATGTTTACAAAACTAAAAAGCAAAAGGCTTACAAAAAATCTCATTGGTTGAAGATAAAAAAAAATTATTAATGTACAAGGGAATTATTAAATAAAGGATGCTAAAATTGCTGTAAATACATTTTAACGAATAATCAACACAAATGGATGTGTAATACTTTCTGCATTTTTGTACACTTCTTTTTTATCCAGCGTCATCATTTTAGTTTTGTGTTGCAAATACATTTCTACTTGATCATCAAAATGTTTATTGCCTTTTTGTGCACTGGCGCCATACATATTTATGGTTTCTATTTTTGGTAATTCATTTTTTGTAAAACGAATAAACATTATCAAGCCATCACCCCCTATAGATTTTAGTTTGCCATTTGCAATTGGTTCTGTCCACTGTGGAGCAAGTAAATCTGGAAATCCTCCCAATGGCCATTCCTTATCTCCTCTTATTAATTTTTGTAAATCTCCTAAAGTAATATCTAATCTACCAAAGTTTTTTTGCATGTAATCGTTTACATATTTGTATGTTTCTATTGCTTCTTCTTTTGTAATATCCCTAGGCGCTTGGCCTTGCAATGCTTTTTTTAGATGCTCATAAGTAAGTAAAAATATAGCGGCACCTTTGCTAGATATATCTCCTTTTTTATCCCAATTTTTAAAAGTGGTAATAAGAGAGGCTAACGTTGGATTTTCCTTTTCATCAAGCAAAAACATTGGCTCTATGCTATACCAATATTGTAATTCTTTTGGCAGCTGCATATCAAATTTTATATCTTTAAATTTTTGAAAACTTAATTTTTCTTCCAGTGGCATAAGCTCCATTACTCGTACATTTCTATTAAGGTTATATTGCTCCCATCCATCTTGTGCAGCAAAGGCTGTAGGGTTTAAATTATCTTTTGGAGCTGTTGCTAAAAAAGAAGAATGGTTGGTATTAAATAAAAAGCCACTGCTTGGGTTTATGTATTGTGGCAGTTCGTTTATTTTTCTAAAGTTTGTCCATAAAGTGTTAGAGGTATTGCCCGGTAAGGTTTTTTTCCACTTATATCCACTGTTTCTTATTGGGATGGCGGCATTGTTTATGTAAAAAATAGTATCATGCCTATCTGCATACATAATATTAAACATGCTTAGTTCTTGTTTATTAAGTGCAGCATAAAATTCTGTATAGTTTTTTGCTTTGTCCATTTGGTACCACTGGTCTAGAGCACCTATTTTCATATTGGCTCCTAAGCGCATAGAAAAAAAACCTGTTTTATTTTTCATGGTAGCACCATACTTGCTCCAATAAATTTTGCGTTTTATTTTTATGGGTATTCCTTTTATACCAAGCTTTATTGTTTTTACTTCTAAGTCTACCCACTGCCCATCAAATTTGTATTGCAGTTTATTTTCAGGGTTCATCTCAAGCTGATACTCATCTAGTCTATCACAAAAATTTACAGTATGTGCCCAGCCCAAATTTTCGTTTACTCCATGTAGTATACAAGGTGCACCAGCAAGCAATCCGCCCATAGCATTCAATCCTTCTTCGCTACAAAGATGTGCTTCGTAAAACGACTGTGGACCAGTGTTTGGTTGGTGTGCATTTATTAATAAAAACGATTCGCCTGTGGTAGTTTTTGTATTGCTAATGGCCATAGCATTACTACCTTTTTTATTTAACTCAGGTGCTAAAGGTTCGCTGTTGTTAAAAATTCTTTGCAATGCTCCATCAGCACCATTAAAAATAGTAAGTGCAAAAACTGAAGACGAAATATATTCTTTTTGAGAAATAGGAAAAAGTTTTTTATGCAATACTTGACTTTTGTGTGAGGCTGCATAACTGTTTATGCCTTGCACATATCCATCTATCAATTTTAAAAATGCTGGTGAAAGGGTACTCCATTTCTCTTCAGTAATTTCTGCACAACGAAAGAGTGCAAAAGCATAATCTCCTGCTACTGCTTTTTTACCCATAACCTTCCCCATCAAATTTTTTGTAGGTAAAAGCAATTGTTGCATACTAACAAAATCATCTTCTGCCTCTGCCCAAGCAAGCCCGTAGGCCACTTCTGCATCTGTTTTTGCAAAAATATGTGGTACACCAAAGCTATCTCTTACAATATCGATGGCTGTAGGGTTTATGATTATTTGAGAAAAACTAGATAGAGCAAAGAAAATGGTGGATAATAAGAAAAAAAGGAATTTCATTGTTTGAATTTTTTTGTGGTAAAGATAAATGGAAAACGAGTTTTCTAATCTTGATTTTTTGAGCAAAAATCAAAACTCTTTTTAATAATTTTCAATAACTATTTAAACCTTTTACTAAAAACCAAGTCATACCTTTATTATAAGGTAAGAAACTCTATAATAAATAATTATGGCTGAACATATTGATGATAATGATTTGTTGGATCAGTTTAAAAACCCTGCTACAAAAGAAAGGGCTTTTACAGCCATATTGAAGAAATATCAAGAAAAGCTGTATTGGCATATACGCCGTATGGTGGTAGAGCATGAGGATGCTAATGATGTATTGCAAAATATGTTTGTAAAAGCATGGAAAGGTTTAGAAAATTTTAGAGAGGATAGTAAGTTGTATACTTGGTTATATAGAATTGCAACAAACGAAAGCTTAACATTTTTGGAGCAGCAAAAACGAAGATCTACTGTTTCTATGAGCGATGAAGAAACAGGCTTATACAACAATGTAAAAGCGGATAGTAATTTTGATGGAGATAAGCTAGAGTGGAAATTACAATTGGCGGTACAAAAGTTACCCGAAAAACAAAGAGCCGTTTTTAACCTACGTTATTTTGATGCTATGCCATATAATGAAATGAGTACAGTATTAGAAACCAGTGAAGGTGCTCTTAAAGCAAGCTACCACCATGCTGTAAAAAAAATTGAAGATTTTATTTTAAATAATTAAACGAACTAACTTTAGTATAGTCTTAGAGAAAGCAATGAAGGAAAAAGAGATCATATTACAAGAATTACAAAGCATAAGCCCATTGCTTGCAAGTGTGCCATGTGTAAATGTATATAATGTAAATGCCAGCTATTTTGATGAGCTAGGAGTAGAATTGCAAGCAAGGATTATTGCTGATGGTTTTGCTAGTAACAATACAAAAATGGATGTGCCTGCTGGTTATTTTGATCAACTTTCTACTAATATTTTACAAAAAATAATGCATGCACAAAGTAATGAAGTACTGCAAGAATTAGAATCAATATCTCCTTTTGTTTCAAGTATTGGAAATAAAAATGTGTACCAAGTGCCGCAAGGTTATTTTGAGCAAATTGCATTAAGAATTACGAATGAGGCAAAGGTTGTAAAGCTTAATCCACTTCGTAAAATAATAAAATATGCTGCAGCGGCTGTTGTTGTTGGATTGCTTGGCGTAGGTGTTTTTAAATTTATAGATAACAATAAGGTAAAACCTGATGCTTCTTCAATAGCAGTTTTTAATGAAGCAAATAAAATTTTAAAAGAAGGCAGTTTTGAAAAAGAATTAGAAAATATATCAGATAAGGATTTAGAAAAATATTTATTAGACAATGGAGTAGATGTAGCTGCAGGTTTGGTAGCAAGCACAATAGATGATGAAAGTAAGTTACCTGAAGTATATGATTATTTATTTGATGATAATACCTTAAATGAATTTTTAAAAAATAGTAATATAAATAACTAAATAAAATGAAAAACATTTTACTGTATATATGTTTTCTACTTGCATGTTTTACCGCAACTGCTCAAGCTCCTGATGTAATGGGTGATGGGCAGAAAGATAAAATTGCTCAAAAAATAGAAGCACTTTATGTTGCTTTTATTACAAAGGAAATAAATTTAACTCCAGAAGAAGCGCAAAAGTTTTGGCCTGTACATACACAATATGCTGCTGAATTAAAAGCAATACAAAGAGAAACAGCTAACGATGAACTTGCCAAACAACAAGCAATTTTAAATGTAAAGAAAAAATACCAAGCTAGTTTTATAAAAATATTAGGTAATGATCGTTGTAATAACTTTTATAAAAAAGATGGAGAATTCAGAAAGAAAATGATGGATAGGATTAAGCAAATAAAACAAAAAAGATTGGAGAGAGAACAAAATGGTGGAAGAAGAAAAGGAAATGATGAGGGAACAAATTAAGGATTATTTTTTAGCATTTTATAATTTAAGTTTTTTTAATGCCCCTTGTTAAAATTTAATAAGCGGCATTTTTATTTTATAAAAAAGCAAAGTTTTATAATTTAATATACGGTGTTTTTATATCATGATAAAACAACATTGTCCAATGTTCCTCTTGCCCTTTTTCCCACCATTTTTGGCGAAGCTCCATACACAATTTTCCATCGTAATCGTATTTTGCTATAAACCTACTTTTCATTTGTTGTAACTGAGGTGCCACATCTCCGCCAAAAAATATTTTTTCACCATCTTCTTCTATCATAAATGTTTGATGAAAAGGAGAATGTGCCCCACATACTTCATAGGTTATATAATCAAATATTCTTCCATTGCTTTCAGTAAAAATTACATTATCCACAGTACCTAATATTTGAAACTCTACAGGCGTAAATGATGGGCTACCTTTTTCGGTAGCATACGCAAACTCATCTTTGTTTACATAATAAGTAGCCTGAGGAAAACTAAGAAAAGTATGCCCTAAAATTTTATCTTCTTTACTTACACCTCCAGAGTGATCTTTATGCAAATGGCTTAATAATACTTTTGTAATAGAAAGAGGGTCAATGCCATTATTCACAAGGTTTTGATGTATTTGTAAAACACCATCTCTATTACAAAAACCGAGTCCTGTATCTATTAATAAAACATCTTTTTTTGTAACAATACAAAATGGTTGTACTTCTACCAACAAGCTACCTAAAGGTCTTTCTTGTAAGTCATCTTTTTCTACATCAAAAGGTACAAACACTTTTGTTTTATCTATTGTAAAAGCGCCTTCGCTAAGTGGTATTATTTTCATAAAGAGTATATAGTATTGAGTATATAGTATTAAGATTAGAAGCACAAGATAGAAATATAATGTGCATTTTAAAAATGAACTATAAAGTATTTGGGTCTTGTAAGTCACCCGAAGGGGGATTTAAGGAGCTCTTATCGCAGCACCATCTGCCTATCTGCATCTAACTTTATCAATATAAAAAGTAAAATGGTAAAAGTAATTAATGACGAACCTCCATAGCTCATTAGCGGAAGTGTGATACCTATTACTGGTGCAAGCCCAATGGTTACGCATATATTTACCACCACATGAAAGAAAAAAATACCTGCTACACTGTATGCATATACCCTGCTAAAAGTACTTCGTTGCCGTTCTGCAACAAATATAATGCGTAAAAGCAAACCTAAATACAAAAGCATCATTAATGCTGTACCCCAGAAACCAAAGTTTTCTCCTACGGATGTAAAAATAAAATCAGTATGTTGCTCTGGTACAAAATCACCTTGTGTTTGTGTACCTTTTAAAAATCCTCTACCTAAAAAACCACCAGCACCAATGGCTATTTTAGATTGTTTTACATTATAATCTTGTCCCTCACTTTTTTTCTTTCTTTCTTTTTCTTGTTCAGGTGTAAGAGGTGCCGCATTTTTAGATAAAAATGGGTTATCTCTCCCTACCATGCTAAAAATTCTATCTGCTTGGTAGCCTTTGAGGACTTTTGTAAAAACCAAAGGCACCAATAACCAAACAAATACTGAGCAAAATATCCACGAACTAATGATGATGGTAAGTAAGTTTCTATTTCTTCTAAATTGTTTTTTATTAAACCACAACAATAAACCTGCAACTATAGCAAAAGCAATAAGCAATGTTTTTGTAGGAAACAATAATGAAACTACTAATAAAACACCAATGGAAAAACCAGCTATTAAATAACCTGGTGGTAAACCTTCTCTATACATTGCAATTAAAAAAGAAAAATACACCAATGCTAAACCAGTTTCGCCTTGTAAAATAGAAAGCACGGCAGGTGTAAAAGCAATAGCAGCAGCTATGGCTTGCGACCTTGGTTTTGTAAAATCGGTTTCTTGTAATGACAAGAATTTAGACAATGCCAATGCAGTAAAAATTTTACATAACTCCACAGGTTGTAAATTCATAAAGCCAAGTGGGATCCAACTTTTAGAGCCCTTTATTTCTTTTCCTACAACAAAAGTGGCTAATATTAATATTATACCTATGAGATAACTAAGATTAGATGTAGCTGTAAATAATTTACTATCGAACAATAAAATAAATGTACCTATTACACAACATGCTCCAAAGAAGAAAAATTGTTTACTATAATTTTTTTTAAAGCCAGTAAGTGTTTGAAAAAAATTATCTGTGCTCTTATACTCTACAGAATAAATACAGACTAAGCCAATTAAAACAATAATAGCGTAGAGCCAAATTAGTACAGGGTCTTTGCCCTTTGCAATGGATGGGTTTCTTTGATACATATTATTTCGAATCTTCGTCTTTTTTGGTTAATGTATCTTCTGCAATAGTTTTCTTCTTGTTATCAGGCAAAATAGCATCTGGTTTTAGAATATCCTTTTTTTTCTCTTTCTCTTTTTCTTTCTGTTTCTCCTTTTCTTTTACTACTCTTATAGAATCTAGTTTATCTTTTTCTAAATCTTTTTTAGTTTTCAACAATTTTGCAAGTGCATCAGCTTCTTCTGTATCATCATCAATGCCTGTTGTATCTTTTATTATTTTTATAAATCCTTTTGCAATTAAATAAGCAGAGTCTCCTGCATGCTGTATAGAGTCTTGCCTTTTCATTTCAGCAAAAATCTTTCTTGGTATTAAATTTGTTTTTGATAAGCTTTCAATTTTTGCTAATCTACCTTTATCGGTTATAGAATCTTTTATATATTTTTCTATCATCAAACCCACAATAGGTGCTGCATACGTACCACCAAAGCGACCACTATTTTCTACCACACACATAATAGCAATTTTTGGATTTTCTCTTGGAGCAAATGCACAAAAGAATGAGTGGTTCTCTTGCTTTTTTCCTCTAAAATAATTTTCTACCGTACCCGTTTTACCACAAATATTAATTCCTTTTACCCTAGCATTTGCACCAGTACCTCTGTCTAGTACGCCTTGCATTCCATCTTGTACCGCTTCAAAAGTACTATCAGGTATATCTATTGGTTTAATTTTTTCTTTATATTTTTTTAGCACTTCATATTTGTCTCCACCTTCTATAGAGTCTACTACATGTGGAATATAATACCAACCTTTGTTTGCAATGTATGCCATTTCATTTGCTACTTGTATTGGAGTAGTAGTAACTTCACCTTGCCCTATACTGCAAGATCTAAAGCTGCAATAATTCCATTTGCCTGCCCCATACGTTTTATTGAAAAATGCAGTATTTGGCATAAATCCTTTTTTTTCTGAAGGTACATCTACTCCCAATCTATGGCCGAGCCCAAATGCAGACATATACCTATTCCACACATTTAAGCTACTATCTACAGTTGGATATTTAGGATTGTTTATTACTTTTTGCATTACGGTAGCAAAGTAAGTATTATCAGAAAAAGTTATTGCACTCCTCAAATTGTATGTGCCATAATCTAAACATTTCATTGGTCTACCGCCACCACAACCATAAAATGCCCCGCCACAACTTACCGCAAAACTTTCATCTATTACTCCCTCGTGTAGGCCTACCAAGGCTTGTAGGGTTTTAAATGTTGAACCCGGGGAGTAAGTTGCATTTACGGTTCTATTAATGAGTGGCAATGCAGGGTTGGTGTATAATTCAGAAAAATGTTTTTTTCTTTCAGCACCAGTAAGCAATTTTGGTTTGTAAGTAGGGGCGCTTACCATTGCAAGTACTCCGCCCGTTTTAGGGTCTATTGCAACAATAGACCCTATTTTATTTTCCATTAATTTTTCTCCTAGCTTTTGCAATTCTATATCTAGCGAAGTATACAATGTTTGCCCAGCTTCTGGCAGGGTATCATATTTTCCTTTTTCTAATTTTTCTGTAAGCCTATTTTTGTTATCTCTTTTCCAATATTCAATTCCACGTTGCCCCATCAATACTTTTTCATAACTTCTTTCTAAGCCTGTAAAACCAGTAAAATCGCCAGGTGCATAGCCTTCATCTTTATGTTTTTTTAAAAAAGTAGTATCTACCTCTGCTGTGTAACCCAATACATTTGCTGCAGCGTCAAAAGGGTAACTACGCATACTTCTTTCTTGTAAAAAAAAGCCAGGCTCATACATGTACATGCTTTCATTTAGCATGGCTCTTTTATCTTCACTTAACAGCGATTCAAAAACAGATGGAATAGATCTTCCTTTTTTGATAATTGCTTCAACTACTTTTTTGTTAAACTGTGCGGTATCAATTCCCAATATTCTGCAAATACCAAAAGTATCTATACCCTTCAATCTATTAGGGGTAACCATTAGATCAAACGTAGTTGTATTTTGTAAAATAGCTTTTTTATGTCTATCATAAATTTCACCCCTTTCAGGATAAATTACTCTTCTTACAGTACCTTGGTCCAGAGCTGCTTCGGTGAGCCCGCTAGAAAAAAGTTGTAAATGTGCTAGCTGTGCTATAATGATAATAAACATGGTTATAAAAACCAGCATCACTACATTTTTTCTACTTTGATTGAACAC
The DNA here is from genome assembly GCA_043770525.1 of Ferruginibacter sp. Lineage (GTDB taxonomy): Bacteria > Bacteroidota > Bacteroidia > Chitinophagales > Chitinophagaceae > Ferruginibacter. Next base: position 2,165 of record JAYVID010000369.1, on the reverse strand, counting down.
AGACATTTTGTTTGTAAAGCGAATCCGCTTTGGGGTTTTATTGTTATTTAATTTTTTTTAAATTAATTTTTGATATATAATTAAAAAGGGGTTCAACCAAAAAGTTAATCGCATCTGTCTTTAATCTTAATATTAAGTACTCAATACTAAATACTTTGCTCTAGCCACACACCACTCTCTTTCAATAAATTTATCAATTCATCTACTGCTATTTCACTATTAATATTTTTCTTCACTACTTCTTTTCCTCTATATAAAGTAATTTTTCCCACACCACTGCCTACATAGCCAAAATCTGCATCTGCCATTTCTCCTGGGCCATTTACGATACAACCCATTACAGCAATTTTTAAACCCTTTAGATGGTGGGTTACATTTCTTATTTTTGAAGTAGTTTCTTGTAGGTCAAATAAAGTACGACCACAACTAGGGCAGCTTATATATTCTGTTTTAGAAATACGGGTACGTACCGCTTGCAAAATAGAAAACGATGTATTGTTTAAAAACTGATGATTGTTTGTTGTAGCCAAGTAAGTTCTTCCACTCACTTTTGTATTATCCATAATACTTGGGTCGTTCATCAACCAAATCCCATCACCCATTCCATCGAGCAATAAGCCACCTGCTGTAGCACTGTATTCTATCAATTGCTTATCTATACTGCTTTGCATACTTTCTACTGCAATTACTACGGGGCAATTTATTTTTTGTGTAGCCAATTCATTTATAAACATGCGCATTTGCTGCATGGCATTTTTGCTACTACTATATATGCAAAGCACCACATTCTTTTGTTCTTCCAATTTTTTTATTAATGCTCCATTATCATCATCTACACAAATAGAAATAAAATTTAATGCTTCATGCTTTTTTGCAGCACCTAAAAATTCGTAAGGGGTAAATAATGGGAAACATTTTGTAGTATCGGTTGTAGCTACTTCCCATACTTTATAATTCGATATAAAACTAAGTGTGCCTGGCAATGCAAAATCTATTAATTTATCTGCTGCATAAATATAATCTGCTGCTGCATCGCCAATATTCCATTTGTCTGTTGCTGCATCATATCTATATCCTATCACTTCTAAGTCAGTAGCAACAATGGTTTTAGCCATCATAAAATCTGCTATTACTATGGGTACGTTTTTACCACCTATGTTTTTTGAGCTGTTGCTGGGTCTTCTCTTATATTCAAAAGGAGAGTAAAACAAGTTGGCAATTGGCAATTTGCAGTTTGCAACTACCCCAGTTGGATTGATTAATTCTTTGTCACCTGCTTCTTGCATCTTGCTCCCTGCATCTTGCCTACTGCTATCTGCCCACTGCCCACTGTATCTTGCAACCAAATCTTTACAAACAGGTATTTCAAATTCTGGGTCTTCGGTGAGGCTTACTCTTATTGTATCTCCTATACCATCTTCTAACAAGCTTCCTATTCCTATAGCAGATTTTATCCTTCCATCTTCGCCATCTCCTGCTTCTGTTACTCCAAGGTGTAAAGGATAACATTCGCCAAACTCATCTTGCATGTGTGTAATAAGCAAGCGGTATGCCTGCACCATTACAAGCGGGTTACTGCTTTTCATGCTCAGTATAATTTGGTGGTAGTCCAAACTCCTAGCAATACGCAGAAACTCCATGGCACTTTCTACCATGCCAATTGCTGTATCCCCATATCGGCTCATAATTCTATCACTCAAGCTACCATGGTTTGTGCCTATGCGCATGGCGGTACCATATTCTTTACAAATTAAAACCAATGGTGTAAAGCGTTCCCGTATCCTTTCTATCTCCTCTGCATATTCAGCATCGGTATATTCTATTTGTTCAAATTTTTTCTTGTCTATATAGTTGCCAGGGTTTACCCTTACTTTTTCTATAATCTTTGCGGCTATTTCTGCTGCATTGGGGGTAAAATGTATATCCGCTACTAAAGGTGTAAAATAACCTTGCTTTTGTAACTCTGCTTGTATGTTTAATAAATTTTCGGCTTCGTTTTTTGAAGGAGCTGTTATGCGCACCAACTCTGCACCAGCTTGTATGCAACGGATGGTTTGCTCCACCGTGGCTTTTGTATCCATGGTATCAGTAGTAGTCATGGTTTGTATACGCACTGGATTGTTGCCACCTATCGTTAGGTTGCCCACTTTTACTTCTCTCGTTTT
>JAYVID010000368.1:0-2941 GCA_043770525.1 Ferruginibacter sp. | reverse complement strand
TGCTAAATTACCTAATTGCAAAAATGATTTATCTCTGTATATTGATTTGGTTGTGTTTTTTTCAATACTTTTCTTAAATAATTGTATTCCACCAACTGTATCCGTTTTTTGAACCGTTAGTTGTGCTGCAGAGTAATAGATAATATCTCTAAAAGCTTCAAACTTATCTTTCTTAGCCATGTGAAGCAATTTATCAATACTATTTTCAAGTTCTTTGATGTTATTGGTACTACGCATCATTTTAGCACTGTTTAATCTTGCATATATATCCATCACTACATCTGAAGTACTACTTGAAACTTTTGCATAATACTCAGTTGCTTTATCGTAATTGCCCGTTTGCTCATACAACTGTGCTAACAAAAACTTCCACCTACTTTTATCTTCTTTAGTATCGGCATTGCTAAGCGCTTTTTCTAGATGCACAGCAGCACTATCATAATTATTTTGATTAAAGAACCAATACGCTGTTACTTCTGCTAAATCATTTTGTAACCTTGGCGGCAAATTGGGGTCGTTGTCTAAAATGCTTATTAAACCTGCGGCATCTCCCAATTCATTTTGCTCAATAAAAGTTCTTGCTTGCCATATTAAAGCTTCGTTTCTACTTGGAGGTCTTGTAAATGTTTTCTGAAATAGGTTTCTCTTTTCTTTGTTGGCTATAGAAACTGCTCCTAATGCACCTGTAACAGCTTCGTTGCTTCCTACAATTTTATCATCATCATCATTTTTTCTTTTACGTGGATAGAGATTGTAATTTATAAACTGAAAAGTAAGGGCTGCAGAATCAAAATCTTTTCTTAAGAAATAAGATTTACCAATAAGAAAGTAAAAATTATCTACCCATTCAGACCTAAGGTCATGTAACAAAATACCAGCCGTGCATTTATAAATAATTGAATCTAAATCAGATTTTTGAGATGCTGTGTTATCTAAGCTGTACGGATAAAAATTTAGCAAAGCTGAAAAATCATCTTTATTAGAAATTTTAGCCCTATCTAGTACTGCTTTCATTTTTTCATTAGCATTAAAAAAGAAATTGTAATGAGAAGTACCATTTTGTAGAAAACGACGTACTGCGGTAAACTTTTTGGTAGCTGTTTTTTCGGAGGGCAATAATTTTTCTTCATATTTTTCTGGTTTTTTTTCTTTGCCAAAAGGCTCATAAGTCCAAATAGGTTGGGCATATACCAAGCTAGATATTACTAAAAAGCAAGTAAGAAATAAACTAAAAATGACTTTTTGTAGTTGCATTTAAAAAAATATGAATGAACAGTATGATTAAAGTTCGCAATTATTTTGCAATATTGCTCAAAATTAACGGCAACTGCCATATTTTGGAAACATTATTTCATTTATTTATGTTAAAAATCATCATTTCTTTGTTTAATAGCTAATTTAGCAATGTTATTGTCTTATAATTTATTAAAATATGCCATTACCAGATGTAAATAGTACTTTAAAACGACTTAGAAATCATTATAGATTGGTAATAATGAACGAGGATACTTTTGAAGAAGTAGTAAAGTTTAAACTTACCCGCCTAAGTGTGTATGTTGTATTAAGCACCATTTTTATTTTATTGGTTTGTCTTACTGTGGCACTTATCGTATTTACACCTTTAAAATATTATTTACCCGGCACTAGCATGGGCACAGCAAAAGAAGTAAAAGAATACAGGGCTTTAAAATTTAGAACTGACTCTATGGAGCAAGCATTAAAATACCAAGATGACTATTTAAAAAATATTGAAAAAGTACTGCAGGGTAAAATAGTACCACTCGATACATCAAAACTTAGTTTACCCAAAGAAGAAGAAATACCTCACTAATGCAGGTTCCCAATAACAATAAGCTTTTATGGAAATATGCAGGTCTAGCAACACAATTATTTATTGCAATTGGACTTGGGGTTTACATAGGCATAAAATTAGATAGTAGTTTTTCATTTAAAACACCCGTTTTGGTATGGGTATTACCTTTGTTAATTATTTGCACCATCATTTTTAAAATAATAAAAGACACAGCACCCAAAAAATAAACTATGAACCTTTTTATAAAAATGCTTAAACCAGTAATAATAATTTTTATAGGGCTTACCATTTTAATTTTTTCTGGAGATACAATTTGGCAAAAGTTTAATGTAGATAAATTTGTTTTGCTAGGAGCAAATTTGCTGTTTTTTATAGTAAGTTTAACTGTTTTTTTTATACAAAAAAATGCTTTGCTAAATACAAACCCCAATGTATTTGTACGAAGTATTATTGCAGGTATGATGATAAAAATGTTTAGTACTGTATTAGCAATTTTAGCTTATATCATTATTACTGGCAAAGATTATAATACCAGAGCAATTGTACTATCCCTATTTATGTATTTAATTTATTTAGGTGCAGAAGTTTTTGCAATTTCTAAAGAGAATAATAAAAAAAATGTCTAAAGAAAAAGTAGATTTTTCAGCATTGGCTGCATACTTACCAGCAGGCAGTTTAGACTCGGTACTACAATACATTTTTTTGCATAAAGTACAACTTACTATTACTCGCAATAGAGCAACGGTGCTTGGAGATTACAGACATGCTCATGCCGGCAAAGGCCATCGCATAAGTGTAAATGGTGATCTCAATAAATATTCTTTTCTAATAACGCTCCTTCATGAACTTGCACACCTTATTACTTTTGAAAAACATGGCAGAAGGGCTCAACCACATGGCAGAGAATGGAAAAATAATTTTGCTGAAATACTTTCACAATTTTTGCAAGCAAATATTTTTCCTAGTGATATTGAAATTACATTATTAGGCTCTTTAAACAATTTGGCTGCCAGTAGCTGTGCAGATGAGCAACTGCTAAGGGTTTTAAAAAATTATGATATAAAAAAAGAAGGATTTGCTTTTGTAGAACAACTTGCCTTGGGGGAACAATTTTTAATAAAAGGTAAA
>JAYVID010000367.1:0-16053 GCA_043770525.1 Ferruginibacter sp. | reverse complement strand
TATTGCTCCTACATGGACTACAGCTGTAGGTAGCCTTAACCGTCGATTACAATGTAGCGATGCAGCAGGTTTAACAGCAGCACAGGCATTGTTCCCTGTAGCATCTGATAATTGTGATGCAAACGTAAATAATATTGTAAAAACTCCTGGTGCATTTGTTGCAAATGTTAATTGCCCTCAATCTGGTACTTATACCAACACATGGAGAGTAACAGACGATTGTGGTAACATGAGTGTAATGTTTACACAAGTAATAACAATAATAGACAGTATTGCTCCTGTATTAATTACAGCAGGTACTTTCCCTACAGGTTCTACAGGGTTAGGCATAAATGGTTGTATAGGAAGTGCACCGGCTGCACCATTAGTTGCAACTATAAAAGCATTGTATTCTGATAATTGTGGTACAGTAAGTGTTACGCATACAGGTACTCCTACGGGTAATGCTTGTGCATGGACAGTTACATACAGCTATACAATAACAGATAATTGTGGTAACACTGTTACTCCAGCACCTTCTGTTACTTATTATGGTAGTGATCGTACAGCACCAGTATTTGCAGGTATAATACCTACTCAAATATTAAATGTAGGTGCATTTGCAAATTGCTTTACTACTTTGCCTAATTACATAGATTCTTTCAATATTCGCACTACAACTTTTGATTGCAGTATGATTACGTATGCCCAATTAGCTCCTAACGCTCCTGGTACATCGGTATCTGGCTGGGGTGGTTATAGAGATATTGTAATTGAAGCTACAGATTCTTGTGGTAATAAGAGTCAAACAACCTTTAGGTTAGAATTGAAAGATCTTACAGCACCTAATGCTATTTGCAGACCATATACTTTGGTATTAAATGCTAATGGAAATGGTACAATTACTACAGCTAATATTAATAATGGTAGTAATGATAATTGCGCAGGTACTACATTAACATACAGCTTAAGCCAAACAAGCTTTAACTGTTCAAATGTAGGTGCAAACACCGTTACATTATCTGTAACAGATCAGTGCCAAAATACTAGCACTTGTACAGCAATAGTAACAGTGGTAGATAATACAGCACCAGTTATTGAATGCTTTGGCGATACTACAGTAAACAAAGATGCTAACTGTACGTACACAATGCCAAAAATGACATTTAGAGTTACAGCTACAGATGCTTGTGGAATAGATACTGTAACTCAAAACATACCAGTAGGTCATGTATTTGCTGCGTCTCAAACAAGTACAGTTGTTGTATTAACTGTAAAAGACAACAATGGTAATACTACCACTTGTTCATTTACGGTGAACTTTAGAGATGTAACGCCTCCAGTAATTACAGGTTGTCCACAAAACATAACTGTATTTACAGGCTTAGGAAGAACTACTTGTAATCAAATAGCTACATGGACACCTCCTGTTGCTACAGATGCTTGTACTCCTTGCTGCCAGCCTGGTACACCGCAACAAACAATTACTGGAAACTTTGCACCTGGTGCTACTTTCCCTGTAGGAGTTACTACGGTTACTTACACTGCTACTGATTTATCAGGCAATACTTCTACTTGCGTGTTTACTGTTACTGTAATAGATAACACTAAACCACTTGTAGCAAATTGCCCAGCTAATGTAAGTGTAAATACTGGTGCAGGTAGAGCTACTTGCGATCAAACAGCTACTTGGACAGAACCAACTGCTACAGATAATTGTACTGCTGCAGCAAGTTTAGTGAGGTACAGAAGCCATGCTCCTGGTGCTACATTCCCAGTAGGTGTTACAAATGTTAAATATGCATTTACAGATGCTGCAGGAAACACATCTGATACTTGTAGATTTACAGTAACAGTTGTTGACAATACGTTGCCAACAATAACTTGTCCTAGTAATATATCTAACCCACCAATAAACACAGCAGGTTGTTTAGCTACATTAACAACAGCTAATCCAACATTTGCTGATAACTGTGCGGTTACTAAGTTAACTTGGGCTATTACAGGTGTAGGCATTGTGCCAGCAGCTACATCGCCTACGACAGGTATTAATTATCTTGGTAGTCGTACGTTTAACTTTGGTGTAACTACTGTTACATATACTGCTACAGATGCGGCAGGCAATAGTGCTACATGTTCTTATACTGTTACAGTAACAAGACCATTTACGGCTGCTATATCTGGTACAAGTACAGTTTTACAAAATAACACTGGTACATCTAATGTATTGTTTACATCACAACTTGGTACTGCACCTTATACCATTGTTTATACAACAACAGCAGGTGGTTTCCCAAGTGCAGGTACACATACAATTACAACAACTGCGTTAAATAGTAGTGTAATTGGTGGTAACCCTAATTGGTTGGTAACAACTGTACCACAGTCTAGTGCTACACCTGGCTCGTATACATATACATTAGTAAGTGTTACAGATGCTAATGGTTGTGTGGTTACACCTAATACTACAGCAGTAGTAACGGTAATAGCAGCAACTTATCCAGCACCAGATCTTACGCCAAATATTGCAAACAATGGTTCAGTAAACTTTGCTCCAGCTATTACAAAAACAGGATATTTGGAAATTTACAACATTCCTAATGGACCTGGAACAAACGTTACATCTGGATTGGTAACATTTGATGTATATAGTCCTTCAAATTTCACTTTGAATATTGGTGCTGCTACTACTACAATTGGTGCAACTCCTGTTCAAAACAATCAATTTGATATTGTATACTATCCTGGAATTGGATATGCAATACAAACTAAACCAGGTGTGGTGATAGCTTCAAACACTAGCTTAAAAATAGGTTATACTGTAACAGCTACTGGAGGAGCAAACAACCAAGGTCAGTTTATTGTAAACATTGCAAATCAAACAGGTGGTGTTATTACTGCTGTAGGCGATAACAATGATGGAAATAACAACACATTAAAAACTTTCAAAATCATTAATTAAAATTTAAATCATGAAAAAAATAATTTTAATAATAATCTTGTTTGCCAGTGTTTGTTTTAAAAACAAGGTTGATGCTCAATCATTGCCTTGTAACATCACTTCAACAGGATTGGAGCTATGGAATTTTAACAAAACCAATATAATACCAAATATATTTGTTGGTGGTTATGCCCATGCTAGATTAAAGATTGTAAACGCAGGTACCGCTTCAGGTACCTGCGCTTACCCCATAGGTTCTGTAAGGGTAACGGTGCCATTTATAGAGGCGGGTTTTATTTCGCACTATTATAAATATGATGGGCCAGCAACTTTTACAACTCCTAAATATAGTTGGACTTATGATTATGCTTCGGACCAATTATTTGGAGTAAATACGGTGCCAATTGTAGCAGGATTATTTAGTACAGAAATAGTAGATGTATTGATAAAAGGAGTAAAAGTTACCCCATTACCTTCATCTTCAGTTTCAGATTTAATGATGCAGTTAAGTATATTTAATAATCCAACTACTGATTTTATTGGTGATAACACACATTATTTGCGCATAGATGTAAATCCAGCAGAGGTTATTTTACCTATCACTCTTGCTACTTTTGAAGGTGTGGGAGATAAGTGTGATGCCAAGCTAAATTGGACAGCTAGTAGTGAAGTAAACTTTAAAAGCTACGAAGTAGAAGTAAGTAAAGACGGCCAAACTTTTGACAAAGTTGGCGTTGTAAATGCTTCTGCTAGCAATGTTGGTGTTTATCAATTTAATCCTAGCCAGCCTTCAGGAAAATCATTTTACAGACTTAAAATGATTGATAAAGACGGTAAAGTTAGCTACAGTAAAATAATCAATGTGGTTACAAATTGTAGTGATAAAGTTGTAAAAGTTTTCCCTAACCCAGTTAGGTTAGACCAATTATTAAACGTACAGCTAGCTGGCTATGATGGAAGTGTAAAGGGAGACCTTTACTCTTCTACAGGTCAACTTGTAAAATCGTATGTTTTAAAAAGTGGAGCAAATACTTTATCAGTAGAAAATTTAGCCCAAGGTTTTTATACACTTAGGGTAATGGAAAATGGAGCTGCTACAGAAAGTATAAAAATAAATATTTTCAAATAGTAACCTCCGTTGGTTTTCTAGTAAAAAGCCTTTCAGATTTATTCTGGAAGGCTTTTTTTATTTAATGATATACATGAAATGAAAACTTTGTAGCAGTTAATGTTTCTCTTTTGTATGAATCGAATTTGTAAAAGTAAACTAATACCCTCTCACATCTTTCCCTGCCATAAAATTTATAAAGGCGGTATTACAAACTCTATTGCCACCCGGTGTAGGATAGTTACCAGTAAAATACCAATCGCCTTTGTTGTTTGGACATGCCTCATGCAATGTTTCTATTGTTTGGTAAATTACTTGTACAGGGATTGTTACATCAGCTGGTGTAATTAGTTGAGCTATTTTATTTGATATTTCCCCTAATGAAAAAGGCTTGTAAACAAGGCGCACAAGGTTTTCTGTATGCAGTTTATTTTCTTTTTGTAATGCTTTACATTTTTCTAAAATCTCTTTTAGCAAATTTTCTCTACCTGTTTCTTTTAATAAAGCTACTGCAGCTTTAAAGGCAATAAAATCCCCCATCTTGCTCATGTCTATTCCGTAACAATCAGGATAACGAATTTGTGGTGCAGAAGAAACAACGATTATTTTTTTAGGTTTTAACCTGTTTAACATTCTGATAATACTTTCTTTTAAAGTTGTACCCCTTACAATGCTATCATCTATCACCACCAAAGTATCTTCATTTTTTCTTACCGTACCATACGTTATATCATATACATGCTGTACCATTTCATTGCGGCTACTGTCTTCAGTAATAAACGTACGAAGCTTTACATCTTTTATTGCTATTTTTTCTATACGCACTTTTCGGTTTATCATTTCTGATAATTTTGCATCATCAAAATCTTTGTTCCAACTAAGTATTCTTTCTTTTTTTATTTCGTTTAAATAATCTTCAGCTCCTTTTATTAAACCATAAAAAGCAGTTTCTGCAGTATTGGGTATAAAAGAGAAAATAGTATTTTTTAAATCGTAGTCTATTGTTTTTAAAATAATTGGGCTAAGGTTGTAACCCAATGCAATTCTTTCTCTATAAATTTTTTCGTCACTCCCTCGGCTAAAATAAATACGCTCAAAACTACAAGCTTTTCTGTCTTGGGCTGGCACAATTTCTTCTATGCTATAGCTGCCATCAGCTTTTGCTATTAATGCCATGCCGGGCATTAATTCTTGCACCTCGTTTTCTTCTAAATTAAAAGCTGTACGAATAGCAGCACGTTCGCTAGCTGCTACAATTATTTCTTCGTTTATATAATAATACGATGGGCGAATGCCATGTGCATCCCTCACAGCAAAAGCATCGCCATTACCAGTAATACCTGCTACATGAAAACCACCATCAAACATTGGCACTGCTTTTCTTAGCATATCTACAATATCTGGATTACCAGGGTTTGCCTCATCTGCTTTTACTAAAAAGTGATACAGCACTTCCATCATAGCAGCAAGATCACTTTGCTTTTCAAAATCGCTAGGGGTTTTGTTTATTAGTGCAAAAAGCTCTTCGGTATTTACCAAATTAAAATTACCAGCAAGCGTAAGGTTGCGGCTGGGTATGGTATGTTTTTTTATAAACGGGTGGCAAAATTGCACATCATTTTTACCTTGTGTACCATATCTTAAATGACCAAGTAACACTTCTCCTAACACAGGAATATGCCCTTTCATCAACCCTGGGTGTAGCTTAATATCTGGTTGGTATTTTTCTATTTCGGTTATTTCTTTTCCTATTTGTGCAAATAAATCTGCAATAGGCTGCTGTGCACAACTACGAATACGATACAAAAAAGGGTAACCTGGTTCTGTATTTAATTTTACAGCAGCTATACCTGCACCATCTTGGCCACGGTTGTGCTGTTTTTCCATAAGCAAGTAAAGCTTATTAAGACCATACAAAACAGACTGGTACTGCTGTTGGTAGTAGCTAAAGGGTTTTCTCAGCCGAATGAAAGCTAGGCCACACTCGTGTTTTATTGCATCGCTCATTGTACAGGTATCTGTTATGCTTATGAAGAGAGTGCAAAATTAGCTTTTTCAATTGCAGGAAACAAAAAGCATTGTACAAAGTTTAATCTCCGATCAAAACGGCTGCTTTATATCTTATTGTATAAAGACGATACGTTTCTATACAACAAAGAATAAAATAAAAAACCCCCATTATTGGTGCAAGTACAAGCATTATTTTAATAAAATTAGCTTCTGTGATTAAATTAAACTTTATAAATAGCATTAAAAATAAAATAGCAACACCTGTAAAACTATAAGATAATCTCCACCATGTTTTATTAAATTTTACAAACAAATGAATAAGTGAACTTAATACCTGATACGCACCAAAACCAATAACGCAAAGTAATGCAGTGTCTCTCCCTCCATCTCTAAAATAATTTATTCCCATTGCACATATTATAAATAGTTGAATAAATAAATCTACTGTTTTAAATATTTTCATATAATAAAGATAGTTAAATAAAAAGGCAGCACAATTGTACTGCCGTTTTTAAAAAACAACCTTCACTTTATTTTGTAATTTCTATTTCAACGTTACCAGCTACCACTTTAGCTTTAGAAATTCTTCTGCCCCTAAAAAATAAATACAGGTTAAAGAACAACATAACACCAAGGTAAATAGCAAAACCTCCCACTTTTGCACTAAGTATTTCAAGCAGGCTTTGGTTATTGTTTAATTGATAACTTATTTCCATTACTAACAATGCAAAACCAAGGTTGAGTAAATAAAACCCAGTTTCAAAAAGCTTGTTGGTGCTGTAGGCAATATCTTCTTTGCCTCTAAAAATATCTAACATAAACACTTTGCTATTTTTAAACAATGTGTGTGCCACATACCATGTAAGACTAACAATAATAGGTAGGTAAATAAGATAAGCAATAAAATTTAAATTGTAATTCATAATTGTAGGTTTTTGTGTGATTGAAAAATTTTATTAAAAGAATTATATGGCGTAGAACTATGGAGGCAAATTGCTTACAGGCTTTTTGCTAGCCTCTTGTTTTTTTGCAATAAAGTAAATGATAAATAAGTTTGCAAAATGAACAATGGCAAGGCTTAAGATGATTCTACCCGTCATTGTACTTACAGTAGCTACCAGCTCTGTAATGCTGTAAATTGTTTTCCAAAAGCTGAGCATAATAGTTGCATAACCCAAGTTGGTAAGATAATACCCAACCAGTAAAAGCTTGTTTATAAAATCAGTAATGGCACCATCTGCCTTCATTAATTGATAAATATAAATACGCCCATTTTTATAAAACAACTTACCCACTCTTACGGTAATAATATAGGTGATGAACAGATAGACGATGTATGCAAGTGTATTCATAATAGTTGGTTTTTGTATGCTTGCTAACGTTAATGCAAATATAACAAACAATTCTGTATTTTCAATATTTATTGAAAATAAAATAACATTTTTTAAGCCAAGGTATTTATACAACTATTGGGTGTAAAAATTCTTACAGTTGAGGTTTTAAAAAAGAAAAGTACTTGTATAAGTTTTAGGTATAAAGCAGCACAATATTAATTAAAGCCACGGTTGTTAACCTTTGTAAAAAACAGTTTAAATATAAAGTAAGATGTTAAGGTTGATGACCCATTAATTGTACTGCTTCAATTTATTTAAACCTATGCTGTCAAACCATTTACCCAATGCGCCTTTGTTTTCGTATTTTTGCAGCTTACTTATATATATATAGTGGAACGTTCAAATTTTGTAGACCAAATAAATATTTTTTGCCGTAGTGGACATGGAGGGGCTGGCAGCAGGCATTTTTTGCGTAATAAACTTACTGCAATAGGTGGGCCTGATGGTGGAGATGGTGGAAGAGGTGCACATATAATTTTAAAAGGCAACACACAATTGTGGACATTGTTACACTTGCGTTATTTTAAAAATGTACTAGCTGATAGTGGCGGAAATGGCGAAGGTGGACAAAGAAGCGGCAAAGCAGGAAAAGATATTATTATAGAGGTGCCGCTTGGTACTATAGCTAGAGATGCAGAAACAGGAGAAAAAGTAGCAGAGATATTGCACGATGGAGAAGAAATTATACTAGCAAAAGGGGGACGTGGTGGATTGGGAAATTATAATTTTAAAACCAGTACCAACCAAGCTCCCGAATATGCACAACCCGGCGAACCTGGCATAGAGGGAATAAGAACCCTAGAATTAAAAGTATTAGCAGATGTGGGATTGGTGGGTTTTCCTAATGCAGGAAAGTCTACATTGCTTTCTGTAATTACTGCTGCAAAACCCAAAATTGCAGATTATGCTTTTACAACATTGGTACCACAGCTTGGCATGGTAGAATATAGAGATGCAAAATCTTTTTGTATTGCAGATTTACCGGGTATTATAGAAGGAGCATCGGAAGGTAAAGGCCTTGGCCATCGTTTTCTACGCCATATAGAACGTAATTCTATTCTGCTTTTTCTTATACCTGCGGATAGTAACGACCATAAAAAAGAATTTGAAATTCTTAGAAATGAACTAGAGCAATACAATCCTGAAATGCTGCAAAAAGATTTTGTGATAGCCATAAGCAAAAGCGATATGCTGGATGATGAATTGAAAGAAGCCATTAAAAAAGAACTACCTGTAAATATACCTTCTATATTTATTTCTTCCCTTACGAATGTAAATTTGGTACAGTTGAAGGATATGTTGTGGAAGTCGTTAAATGTGTAAATGAATGCAGATGTTTTTTAAAAAATACCACTTATTACTACAAAGCTTTTTAAACAAAAAATTAACTGTTTGGAAATTTCGAACAGTTTAGCAAGAAGAAGTAAGTTTAATAAACAAATGCACTTTCACCACTAGTTACATCTGAAACTATTTCAATTCCACTCCTTTTCACTAAATTGCTTTCCTAAAATAAGCACATGCCACAATCAAAAATTGCTGGAATAGGAATGTATGTTCCTAAAAATATTGTTACCAATAATGACCTTACTGCTTTTATAGAAACCAGTGATGAGTGGATACAGGAACGAACGGGTATAAAGGAACGCAGGTATGCGCATCGTACACAAGAAACCACCACAACAATGGGCGTAAAAGCTGCTGAAATTGCTTTACAGCGTGCTGGTATTACTGTACAAGAGGTGGACTTTATTATTTTTGCTACGCTTAGCCCCGATTATTATTTTCCAGGCTGTGGGGTTTTATTACAAAGGGAAATGAAAATGAAAGAGATAGGTGCATTGGATATTAGAAACCAATGCAGTGGCTTTGTATATGCAATTTCTGTAGCAGACCAGTTTATTAAAACTGGTATGTATAAAAATATTTTAATAGTAGGAAGTGAAAAACATTCTTTTGGTTTAGACTTTAGTACAAGGGGAAGAAACGTATCGGTAATATTTGGTGATGGTGCAGGTGCTGTAGTTTTACAACCAACGGAAGCACAAGGAATTTTAAGTACACATTTGCATAGTGATGGAGAAAGTGCCGAAATACTTGCCATGTGCAACCCTGGTACGCATGCAAACCATTGGGTAAAAGAACCCGTAGCAGATTTTGACGAAGTGGAAAGAGGTGAAATGTTTATGAGCCATGCTATGATAGATAAAGCACAGAATTATCCAAATATGGATGGGCCAGCTGTGTTTAAAAAAGCGGTGGTGAAATTCCCAGAGGTAATTATAGAAGCGCTTGAAAAAAACAATTTAAAACCAAGTGATATAAATATGCTTATACCGCACCAAGCAAACTTGCGGATAGCACAATTTGTACAACAAAAATTACAACTAAGCGACGATCAAGTTTTTAATAATATAGACAAATATGGCAATACCACCGCCGCATCTATTCCTATTGCATTGTGTGAAGCATGGGAAGCAGGTAAAATAAAAGAAGGTGATTTGGTTTGCTTAGCAGCTTTTGGCAGTGGCTTTACTTGGGGCAGTGCTTTACTGAGGTGGTAATTTAGTTGTTACAATTGTTGTAGAAATCATTTTTAGTTATTAAAATTTAAATTAAAAAAACAATTGTTATAAAATGATTTCTATTTTACATATAAGATTATAAAAGTGCAATTAATCTTTCGTTCTAAGACGCATAATTTTTAAAAATATTCATACATTAATACAAGGTTATTTTGAGCAATAGAAACTTTATAATTTTCATAAATCCAATATCGGGAATAAGAAGCAAAGCGCAACTTAAAAAAATGGTGAGCGATACATTAGATAAGCAAAACTATACATATCAATTTTTGCCTACTGAACAAACTGGAAATTATGAATTTTTAAAAAGTAAAATAGAGGCAGATAAAATTACAGATGTTATCATTTGTGGAGGTGATGGTACTATAAGTCATATTATAGCGCATTTGCAAAATGTGAATGTAAATGTTGGTATAATTCCGATGGGTTCAGGCAATGGACTTGCTTTTACCGCAGGTATACCCAAAGACCCACAACAAGCTATGAATTTAATTGTGAGTGGTACAGCAAAATATATTGATGCCTTTT
This sequence comes from Ferruginibacter sp., assembly GCA_043770525.1. Lineage (GTDB taxonomy): Bacteria > Bacteroidota > Bacteroidia > Chitinophagales > Chitinophagaceae > Ferruginibacter. Next base: position 5,508 of record JAYVID010000367.1, on the reverse strand, counting down.
TAATAAATAATAGATTTGCCTGCCATAACTTTGGAGTAGGCTTTGATGGTAAGGTGGCCCATGATTTTTCTGTAAGCAAAAAGCGTGGCCCATCTACATACATAAAGCTTGTAGTTAAAAATTATTTTAAAGCAAAGCCATATCATTTTATTGTAGCAGCAGATGGTAAAAAATTAGAGGTAAGTGCATTTTTTATTGCTGTACTTAATGGCAATCAGTTTGGAAATAGCCTTACAATAGCCCCAAAAGCAATTTTAAATGATGGTTTATTAGATATTATTATTTTTAAAAAATCGAATAAATTAAATGTGTTTTTAAAAATGTTGCATCAATTTAAAAGAGGAAAAGTAACATCAATAGAAAACGATAAAAAACTTGTGCATTATTTTCAAGCAAAAAAAATACAAATCACAAACGGAGAAAATGCACTTATACATATAGATGGAGAACCTGTAGAGCCAATAACTACAATAGATATGGAGATTATTGAAAATGCATATAAATTAATACAGCCTTAATATTCTAAATGTAAAGTTCTCGTCAGTTTTTTGTTTTGCCCCGTACTTATTTTTATGATATTAAAAAGCAGCCATTATTTATTGCCTAAGTAATTTTTTATAACAGAAACAACCTTCTGGTTTTCTACATTATTAAAGGAAGCTATTACATCATTTCGCTCTCTTGCAGATAAATGAAAATTAAGAGCAGCAGCTTTTTCTTCTTTTTCTGCTTTATAAATAAATGCCACTTTGTTTATTTTTAAAGTAGTATCATTTCTCAAATAAGCATACTCATCTTCTGCATAATAATTTTGTATTTTAAACCAATTGTGTTGTAGCATAGTGGCTGGTGTTACAATCATATCGGTTACAGAGTTGTTTTCAAAAGGCTGTTGCCAGTTGTCTAGCGGTCTATCTCTTATTTGAATAATTAAGACACCACTTGTATTTTCTTTAATCCAATCTTTAAAATTATCTATAAATCTATACGTTGTTTCTTGGCCATAATTATCTCTTAAGCCAGCATCCATTACATCTACTACAGGGCTGCTTGGTAACCAAACATTTGGCAGCACATAAGGGAAAGTAGCATTCATACGAAGTGCAGTAAGCATGCGTAAATTCATAGGGTTTTGTTTTGCAAATAAAGCTGTAAAATCTACTGCATCGGGGCTTATATTATTATCGTTTTGCAAACCAAAAGGTTTCATCATAAAACTCAAAGGTTGGGTACTAATCATCATTTTTCTTGCATCTGCTTTTATAACTGTATTAAAAACAATAAGCGGTATTGCTGCATTATACTCTGCTTTCGCTATATCTTTTAATTGTTTATTAAGCATGTTATCTGTATTCTCAGATAGTTTTTTTTCAAAGGCATATCCTCTATCCTTTGCATATTTAAGATCTCCCACAGAAAACTTTTGTACAGGTGCAAAAATATCTCTCGACATTAGAGAAGTAAAAACAGGATTCAATAAATCTTTGGAAATATTGTGAGTGTATTTTTTATCAGCAATATTTTCTTTTTTTGCTGCATATAATTCTCTATAATAAGCAGCAGCAAGCATACCCCCACTTGCACCACTTATAAGAAAAGTATTTCTCATTAAATTATTATTGCATATACTATCGGTTTGTTGCAACACATTCATGGTAAAAGCAGCACTTCGTAATCCACCCCCACTTACATTTAAAAAAACCAGCATAGGTTTTTTTTCTAATTGATTTGCCTTCCAATTGTTTAAAATCGCAAGCATATTTTCTTTATCTGCAGCTAGTTTTTCATTTGTACAAAGTGCTTGTAATGATGCTTTGTTATAATGTGGCCTAATATCTTTATTGGTATAGTTAAGGCCAAAAGCTTTATTACGGGGATCAATAACATCGTTTTGATATAAAATGTTTAGTACAAATACAATTACTAAAACGGCCACTAAACTCCAGCTCTGCAAAAAATAAGTGAGCGCCCCTATTACAGATATTAATAAAGCAAACACAATTAAAATGCTTGCTGCTGCTGGTATTTCAAATATTTTATAGTCTTGAAAAAAGCCAGTAATTACGATGGCAATAAATGCGAGAATAATACTAAAAATAGCAGCAAAATGGTGGCGTTTAAAAATTGTATCTAAAAAATCTTGTCTATAATGATTTACATTTCTTACTTTTTGAATCTTAAAATTTTTACCTAAATACCAAAATACTTTTAAGCCAAACTCATCTTGCTTATTATCTCTTATAGTAAATGTTTTATTAAACTTAGCTGGATCACTTATAATGCTTGCCATGCTCCACTCTATTGTTTTTGTGGCTCCAAAAAAATATATAAAAGAGATGGATGTTAAAACAAAAATGCCCACTAAAATACTAAGCATTACCAATATTATTTTACCTATAGGCATTAGCTCTTTTACTTGATCGAACGTAAAAAGTTTTGTAAAATAAAATAGAATAAAAAGCAAGGGTAAAACTGCATTATTGATGCAGTATTTTAAAAAAGGTGCAGAAGTGGTGGCTAGAAACTTTAAGCGCTTGCTATGCAAAATAAATGTAGTGATGTTCCAACTCATTATAAAAACACCCAATGCAATGCCCGTTATAAATGCGCCTAAAAAATTTACAGAGCCAAGGTATTCGGGCAAAAAGAAAAGCGCATCTGCCCCAAAAGATTTCATAAAACTACCGTAAGCCACAGCAAATATCATGTACCAAAAAATAAGCAATACTTGGTACTTTCTAAAATGTAGAATAAATAACTGTATAGGTAAGGAATAAAATAAATTTTTGAAGAACAATTTCATTCAGTAGCATTTTACTCAAATATAATGATATATCAATAAGCCCTTTATTAAAATGATGTTATTTTAAATAATACCCTTGTCTACTTTTTCAATAGCAATTTTTTGTTTGCCTAAATATGTAATTATAATATTTATTTTATCTCCTAGCTTTATATTTTCTTCAAAAGGGAGTTTAGCTTGTATTTGATTGCCTACTACGTTTACATGCATACCATGTGGAGTAATTTTAAAAACGGTAGCTTCTATAGGAGTTTTAGTTTTAAATAACTTTACCGCTTGCTCAAACTCGGGTATGTATTTATTATTAAAAAGAGCTGCAAATATTTTTTCTTTTTTTTCTGTATTTTCCAATGAAAAAGTTACCTGCTCATTCAGCTCTTCCTCAGTAGGTAGTAACTGCCAGGGAGAAAAGGGAACAGGAAAAAATAAATAGCTGTCTATTTCTTTTACAAAGAAAACATCATCAACCCATTTTAAATATCCTATAAACTTATTAGCCACATAGCTTTTGTTTATAAGTACATCCAATGCATTGTTGTATAAAAAAGTGGTTCCTACGGCTATCATTCTATCGCCCCTGTCAGATAACTTTACGGTAAAACTTACTACATCACCTACCATAAAATGATGCGTTTTTTTTATTATTCTTTTTTCTTTTTGTTCTTTTTGAGTTTTATCATCTATGCTTGCTCTAACAGTCTTTTTTTTATTTCCTTCTTCATATTCTATCATAGCATACATCTTTTCATGATTGATGAATGATATTTTACCCTCAAAATTTTGCCCCATATAATTTGTATTGTAATGTGGTAAAGATATTTATTATTAAAACAAAGCCGCCTTTAATGTTTAAAGTAGTTTTTCAAAAAACACTGCATTTTTTTCAGGGTTAAAATAATAGGCGGGTATTTCATAAAAACCAGCATTTTTATAAAGTTTTATTGCTGAAAGCATATTGTCTAAAGTATCTAGCCATATTTTTTTATAACCCATTGCCTTAGCTTCTTCGAGTACTTTGTTTAACAGTAAATTACCCAATCCACTCCTTTGAAAGCTTGGCTGCACATACATTCTCTTTAATTCTGCAATGCTATCTTCTTTTTTTCTTACAGCAACACATCCTATAAAATTTGTTTCATTTCTTGCTAAAAAAATTATACCAAAGGGAGTATGATACATTTCTTTTAATTGTAATAATTCCTCCTCAAATGCTTGAAAAGACAAATCAATATTAAGCCATGTAGCATATTCGCTAAAAAGTGTTGCAGCTGCTTCGTAGTCATTATTTGTAGTTGCTGTAATTATTTCAATCATTTGCTTTTTGTTTATTTACTAAATATACGCCCATAAAAATAAGTATGGCAGCAATAATTTTATAAGTTACCAATGTTTCTCCTCCAAACACTATGGCTATAATGGCACCAAATAAAGGTTGCAAATAAATGTAAGACCCAGCGGTAGAAGCGCCTAAAACTTTTATTCCATAAATATTAAATAGATAAGCTAAAAAAGTGCCAGCTATTACAACAGACGCTAAGGCAATATAAGCCTCTGTATTATATGTAGTCCATTTAATAGCTGCAAATTGTTGCCAACAAAAAGGAATCATTATAAAAAAGCCAATGGTAAAAATACTACGAAGTATAACAATAGGATTGTACGTTTTCATTAATGGTTTTACCAATATGAAATAAAATGTGTACGAAATGGCATTAAGCAAAATGAGTATATCGCCAATTATTACATCTGATGGATTGCCTGTTTTTTCTCTTGATAAAATTAGAACCAATGCGCCTGAAACACCTAAGGAAAGGCCTAATAATTTATAATTATTTAAACGCTCCTTTAACATCCACGCTGCAAAAAATGTAATAAGAATAGGCGTTGTAAGTATTAATAAGGAAGCATGTATTGAATAAGTAAGCGAAAGCCCTTTTATAAATAATAGTTGATTAATACTTATTCCTGCTAATGCACACAAAAACAATCTGCCATAATCTTTTTTTTGTATGGTATTTTTAACAGGCTTAAATAAATACAATACCCACAACAGTAAAGCAGTAACACCTGCTCGTAAAAAGTTTAGTCCAAATGCACCAACAAAACCGCCACCTATTAAAAATTTTACTACCGTAAAATTCATAGCAAAAAAGATATTGGTACACAATAATGCAATATGTGCTATTGTTTTGTTACTTATTGGCATAATGATTTTTAAAACCACAAATTTATCGAATAGATATTATAAAAGACAAACACATTACTAGCAAAGAAATTGTTGTGTTTTTTTACTAACGTTTGTTAGTTTTTTGCTATATTTACATTCTAAAAATAATGCCATGCAATTACACGATTTAGAAAAAGCATTTCAAGATAAGATAGACAACGAAATAAAAATAGAACCTAAAGATTGGATGCCCGATGCATATCGTAAAACCAATGTGCGCCAAATAAGCCAACATGCACATAGCGAAGTGGTTGGCATGTTGCCCGAAGGAAATTGGATAAGCAGAGCACCATCGCTTAAAAGAAAAGCAATACTAATAGCAAAAGTGCAAGACGAAGCAGGACATGGATTGTACTTATACTCTGCCGCCGAAACCCTAGGTACTAGCCGTGAGCAGATGATTGATGATTTGCATAGCGGCAAAGCAAAATACTCTAGCATTTTTAATTATCCCACACTTACATGGGCAGATATGGGT
>JAYVID010000366.1:0-2816 GCA_043770525.1 Ferruginibacter sp. | reverse complement strand
ACAGTAGGAACTGCTGTAGCAGCCACAGCAGCTATGGCTGCAAGTATACCTTCGGCGGCTAGTAGTGTTGTAAACAATACTACTAGTGCAGCAGCGGCTACATTAACCAATGCAAGCAGTTATGCTACAAATACAGCTGCTGCTGCCACTACTGGTGGAAGCTCTATGGGTTGGTTAAAATGGTTGCTACCTTTATTAATAGGTGCAGGAGCATACTTTTTATGGAAAAATTATAATAGTAAAGAAAGTAAAACTCCAACTGCAGATGTAATAAAAGATACTGCTAATGCTGGTGCAAATACAATAGCTACTATACCACCAACAGCTACAGTAGATGCTTCAACAGGTATTGTAAATTACGACTTAGGAGCGGTTGGCGATTTAGAATTACCAGGAGCTGTAAAACTAACTGGAATTGCAAAAGATGGTTTTGAAAACACCTTGGTAAATTTTATAAAAACAGGGACAATAGACACCGTAAACAAGAAAGCGAATTGGTTTAACTTGCATGATGTACAATTTGTATCTGGAAAAACAACTTATGCTACACCTAAGGCAATAGCTCAAATAAAAAATGTTGCTGCTGTATTAAAAGCATACCCAAATGTAGTATTAAAACTTGGTGGAAACACAGATATAAGTGGAGATTCTACAAAAAATATAAATTTAAGTGATAGAAGAGCTAAGCAAGTAATGGAAGATCTTATAGCGAAAGGTGCTGCTGCTAATCAAATAAAAGAAGCTGTAGGTTATGGTTCACAATTTGCAGAAGCAAAGCTTGATGATAAAGTAGGAATGGCAAGAGATAGAAAGACTTCAGCAAAAGTTGCTTCAAAGTAATTTTTTAAAATAAAGCTAAAAGCGAGTTACCTTTTAAAATAAGGAACTCGCTTTTTTATGAATATACTTTTAAAAAAACTACAATAAAAAAAATAAATTTGTTTATATCTACGAAATATTCGTATCTTTACGAAAATATCGTAGGACAATGGAAAAATTAACCCCACAAGAGGAACAAGCAATGCAGGCTTTATGGACTGTAAAGGAAGGAAACATAAAAGCAATTCTTACTGCTATACCCGAGCCACAGCCACCTTATACCACACTTGCCTCTACTGTAAAAAATTTAGAGAAAAAAGAATTTGTGTTGGCTACTCCCTTTGGAAATTCTTTTATATACGAACCTATAGTAAAAGAAAAAGAATACAAGAAAAAATTTATGCAAGGATTTGTTACCGATTATTTTGAAAATAGCTACAAGGAATTGGTTACATTTTTTGCTACAGAAAAAAAAATAAGTGCTAAAGAATTAAAAGATATAATAGCACAAATAGAAGGTAAATAGGATATATGATTTTAAAATGAATATTTTTCACTTTTTAATTTAACAAGATGCCACAGTTTTTTTTATACCTTATTAAAGTAAACATTGCACTAATATTATGTTACTGCATGTACTATTTCTTGCTCAGAAAATTAACTTTCTATACCTTAAATAGATGGTTTTTATTGAGCAGTATTGTTATTGCATCAGTATTTCCACTAGTAAATTTTTCAAGCATATTTGGGCAACAACAAGCTAATAGTGCACAATTAATATTGCATTATGCACCCAACTGGGAAAACGTACAATTTGCGATAGCAAAGTCTAATACTTCGATTTCTATATGGGGAATGCTGTATTTCATTTATTGGGTAGGTGTAGCTATAATGTTTCTTTATTTTTTAGTACAAACCATTTCACTTTTACGCATTCATTTATCTTCTTCAAAAAAATTAGATATTGAAAACTTACGAATAACCAATAAAAATATACAACCTTTTAGCTTTTTTAAAACCATATACTTAAACCCAAAAAAGCACGACTGGCAGGAAATACAAACCATACTACAGCATGAAAATATACACACTACTGAATTGCACACAATAGATATAATGATAGCTGAGGTAAATAAAATTATGTATTGGTTTAACCCAGGAGTTTGGTTATTAAAAAATGCTATAAGAGAAAACCTAGAATTTATTGCAGATGAAAAAGTACTTGCTGGAGGCAAGAATATAAAAGAGTATCAGTACGAGTTGTTACAAGTAATAACTGGTATTAACTATAAAAACGGTTTGGCCAACCAATTTTCATTATTTAACCTAAAAAACAGAATTATGATGATGAACAAAAACAAATCGAGTAAATGGAGTAAAGCAAAATATGCGTTGCTTTTACCCATGCTTTTTGCAATGGCGATAGTTGTTGCGCAAAAGAGTAAAACTATCAAAGACAACCAATGTAACGAAGACTTTAATAATTTTAAAAAGAAAGTCATGGAGACTGTAGGAGAATCTACTAAACCAATTTGGATTATTGATGGGAGAGCGGTAGTCGTAGGAAAAGGAAGTATGGCAAGTTTCGATAAAAAAGAAATGGAAAAAGATCCCAACTTTAAAGTTTACTTCGACAGTAAATTTTATACTATGGAAGAAGCAAATCAAAAATTTAATAGATTTTATATAACTAGTGTTGGAGCAGTTAGTAAAGATTATTCCAAAGTTAAATTCGCTGAAAAATTAAACTTACTAATTATTAATACAAATCAAATTAAAGCTTTAGAAAAATCAAATTATAGTATACCAAAAGAATATCTGAACGATGAATACCAAATAGAGGTAAAAATAATAAATGGAGTAACGTATGCAATAGCTTATAACAAAGAATGGAAAGAAGTTTCTAGAATAAAATTAAATAGTGACTCAAAGGAATTGGATAACTGGCAAAAACAATACGGGGCAATTCCACCACCGCCACCTCCGCCGCCACCACC
>JAYVID010000365.1:0-3220 GCA_043770525.1 Ferruginibacter sp. | reverse complement strand
ATGTGAGTTGGCCATGGCTTGCCATTTTAGATTGTGTAGTGAAAATGCAAAATTTGGGCAACCAGAAGTAAACCTTGGGTTGATACCTGGCTACGGCGGCACACAGCGCCTCACACAACTTGTAGGCAAAGGGAAAAGTATGGAACTGCAAATGACAGCACATATCATTGATGCCAATGAAGCATTAAATATTGGCTTGGTAAACCATGTAACAACTGCAGAAAGTTTACTAGAGCGTACAAAAGATATTTTGCAAATTATACAAAGTAAAGCGCCTATTGCCGTAAGTAAAATTATAGAGTGTGTAAATGTAGCAGTGGTAAGCGATAGTGCTTACACCAATGGCAAAAGTGGATTTGATAAAGAGATAGAAGCTTTCTCATATTGCTTTGTAACAGAAGATATGAAAGAAGGAACGACTGCATTTTTGGAGAAGAGAAAAGCAGTTTTTACTGGAAAATAAAACGAGTAATTTATTTTTTGTCCAAACAAAGAATTAGCTATGGGCATCATCGTTGTGTCACTCACTTGTACGGCATACCTTTATTCATCTTTTATCAAAGCGTAGATTGATGCATAAGATTGAAAATATTTTAATTTGTGTCAAGACTAAATATTTATTCTAACAATCTTATCACTTTCACAAAATGAGTCTTCCAATAACCAGATAGTTTAGCTTCAATTACACCTATATTTTTACCAGAGGTAGAACTTATAAATGTAAGTATATTGCCAGTTTCAGTAACAATACCAATATGGCCTACAATACCGGTTGAATTATCTGAGCCTGTAAACAAAATTAAATCACCTGCTTTTGCTTCGTTTAATTTTATAGTTGTGCCTTCATTGGTAAAGTCTCTTGAAACTCTGGGTGTCTTTACATCAAACTTCGCAAATACAACCATTATAAACCCCGAACAATCTAAGCCATTTTTTGGAATAGCAGATCCGTATTTATAAGGTGTGCCAATAAATGTTTTGGCATAAGAAATCAAGTCTGTTCTATTTATTTTTAAAGGTTTCACAAATGTTTTGCCTTTTGCAGTTGTTGTATTTGAAACTGTTTTCGATTTAGCAGTTTTTGTTGTAGCATCATTTTTTGCTGCCTTTTTAGATGAACCACAAGATGAAAATATGATTATGAAAAGAATACCTATAGATAAAATTTTATGCATACATTTTATTTGCTGCAAAATAGATTAAGAAAAAATAAACACAAACCTTAGTTACAAACATATCCACAAAAATACCTTCTCCAATTCCTTTTCGAAGAAAAGTACCCCCGCCTTTTCTTTATACAATGCCTTTCTGTCTATCTGTCAAAAAAACATTCGCATAATTAGCTCTAGCAATTTACCAAATCGCCTTTCACTTTCTTATATTTGTAAAACACAAACATTTAATAAAATAACAATGGAATACAGAATAGAAAAAGATACCATGGGCGAAGTAAAAGTGCCTATTGATGCCTACTTTGGTGCACAAACACAACGTAGCATTGATAATTTTAAAATAGCACAGGACATCAATAAAATGCCCAAAGAAATCATAAAGGCATTTGCATATTTAAAAAAAGCTGCAGCATTAACCAATAAAGATGCGGGAATTTTGCCACAAGATAAATGCGATTTGATAGGTAAAGTGTGTGATGAAATTTTAGAAGGAAAGTTAGATGATTATTTTCCGTTGGTGGTTTGGCAAACAGGTAGCGGTACACAAAGCAATATGAATGTAAACGAAGTGGTGGCTTACCGTGGGCATGTGTTAAATGGGGGAAATTTAGCCGATAAGGAAAAGTTTCTTCACCCCAATGATGATGTAAACAAAAGCCAAAGTAGCAACGATACTTTTCCTACTGCCATGCACATAGCAGCATATAAAATTTTGCAAGATGTAACTATTCCGGGCATAAAAAAATTAAGAGACACCCTTGCTGCAAAATCTGTGCAGTATATGCAAGTGGTAAAAATAGGGCGTACACATTTTATGGATGCTACACCACTTACGGTAGGGCAGGAGTTTAGTGGATACGTTTCTCAGCTAGACCATGGTTTGCGTGCTATAAATAATGCATTGCCACATTTGAGTGAGCTTGCACTGGGTGGTACAGCTGTGGGCACAGGTATAAACACCCCCGAGGGCTATTCAGAAAATGTGGCTAAACACATTGCAACATTAACAGGCTTACCATTTATAACTGCCGAAAATAAATTTGAAGCATTAGCTGCACATGATGCCATTGTAGAGATGCATGGTGCATTAAAAATGGTAGCAGTAAGTTTAATGAAAATTGCAAACGATATTCGTATGCTTAGTAGTGGGCCACGCAGCGGTATTGGAGAAATATTTATACCAGACAACGAACCCGGTTCATCTATAATGCCAGGCAAAGTAAACCCTACGCAATGTGAGGCACTTACCATGATAGCTGCACAAGTAATGGGTAACGATGTTACGATTGGCATTGGTGGCAGCAATGGACATTTTGAATTAAATGTTTTTAAACCAGTAATGATTTATAATTTCTTACATAGTGCTCGTTTAATTGGCGATGGCTGCGTTTCGTTCAACGATAAATGTGCCATTGGTTTAGCGCCTATTGAAGCAAACATAAAAAAGCATGTAGATAATTCTCTTATGCTTGTAACTTCTCTCAATACGAAAATTGGTTATTACAAAGCAGCAGAAATAGCGCAAACAGCGCACAAAGAAGGTACAACTTTAAAAGAAATGGCAGTAAAACTTGGGTATGTAACTGCAGAGCAATTTGATGCTTGGGTAGTGCCTGCGGAGATGGTGGGAAAGTTGTAAGAAGGAAAAAAAGAATTTAAAGTAAAAAAGTATAAAATTAAAAGCCATTTCTTTTTTGAAACGGCTTTTAATTTTATAAAACTTCTTTCCATGTATGATCTGCCAACAACTGCACTTTTGCATGATGTGTTTTAAAAGATTTTTTACCTCGTCCCCATTCATTAGGGCTTATCATACTTATCATGTAAGAGCCATCGTTGTTTTCGTATAAGTGATAAATATTTCCAATAATAGGCTGAAAATTTAATTTTGCACTATATACAATCATCGATAATTCTTTTCTAGATTGTATTTCTTGTGCTTGCAATGCTAGCAACTCTACTTGCTTTCTTATTTGATCTAGCTGCATATTGGTTTGCTCTTCCATAGCTGTTAGTACCTTGTGACGTATTACCCCTTCTTGTGTAGG
>JAYVID010000364.1:0-6924 GCA_043770525.1 Ferruginibacter sp. | reverse complement strand
CGGAATTTTAAAGGAAAGAAGAAAGTAGGGTGATGAGGTGAATATTATTTTGTTCACAACAAAAGGTATTTTACAATAAATAATTTTAGAATTTCTTGTCTCTTTCACATTTAATGAAATAAAATAATTTTAAAAATGGTATAAGCTTTTACAAACTGGCATTGATTTTGCGAATTGATATCAAATATCCAAGCCATGTGTAAATCTACATCAATCATTTTCATACTCACCTGCTTTTTGTTTTTCAATTCTTATTGCCAACCTATAGTAAGTTTCTCACAAATTACTGGGGTAAGTCTTACCAATCCTTTAGATGTAGTAACTGCTAATGATGGCACAAACAGGATTTTTATTGCTGAACGTGCTGGTGTTGTTAAATTATATAACAGCAGTTTTAATTTGCTCAACAGTAATTTTTTAACCATTAGTGGAAATTTTACTTTTGGTGGAGAAAGAGGATTACTAAGCATTGCATTTCATCCAGACTATGAGAATAATAGATATTTTTTTGTTTATTACACCAATGCTGCAGGGGGCGTAAATATCGATCGTTTTCAAACACTCATTTCAAATCCTAATCAAGCCGATGCTACTACACGAACCAATATTTTAACAATACCCAAACCTGTAGTGTATAGTAATCACAATGGAGGAAAATTAAACTTTGGAGCTGATGGAAATCTTTATGTTGGAATAGGCGATAGCGGGAGCGGTGGTGATCCAGGAAACCTTGCTCAAAATGGAAATAGCCTTTGGGGTAAAATGCTTCGAATAAATGTAGATAATTTTACTGCTCTTCCATTTTACACTGTTCCAGCAAGTAATCCTTTTATTACAGACCCCAATGTATTAGATGAAATTTTTTCTTTGGGATTAAGAAATCCTTGGAGATGGAGTTTTGATAAATTAACTGGAAATATTTGGATAGCAGATGTAGGGCAAAATGTAAAAGAAGAAGTAAATGTACTTACACTTACACAAGCTAGTGGTGCAAATTATGGATGGAGGTGCTACGAAGGTTTAGCTGAATTTAATATAACCGGTTGCTTGCCTGCGAGTAATTATGTAATACCAGTGTTTGATTATCCTCATAATAATGCAACGGGTGGTTTTTCAATAACTGGCGGCATTGTTTATAGAGGCACAGCTTATCCAGCTTTGTATGGTTATTATATATGTGCAGACTATGTAAGTGGAAATGTGTGGGTAATAAATGCAAATAATAATGTTGTTTCTTTTCAGTCAAATGTGCTAGGTAGTATAGTAAGTTTTGGGGAGTTAGAAAATGGAGAAATACTTGCACTTACTTTAAATGGTGGATTATACAGGGTTACAACTTCTAGTGTAGTTAGTTTAAAATTATTGAACTGGACAGGTAATAGCTATGAAAGTTATAACCAGCTTCAATGGCAAACTACAGAAGAAAAAGATGTAAAAAACTTTGAGGTTGAATATAGTATGGATGGCAATATATTTTTAAGTGCAGGAGTTTTAGCTGCAAAAAATGAGATTAAATCTGCTTACATATTTCAACATAATAAACAACAAAGCGATATTTATTATAGGTTAAAAACAATACATACTAATGGTAAAATTGAATATTCCACAATCCTTTTTTTAAAGGATAAATTAGATAAGAAAAGGAAATATATTTTTTCTTATAACAATGATGCTAAACAAATATGGTTGAACGTATCAGCAAATGAAAAAGTAAGTTTTCAATTATACAACCTTAATGGGCAAAATGTATTTAGCTTGGCTAACTATGGTAACAATAAAATTATTGATTTACAAAAAATACCCAGTGGTATTTATATTGGAAAAATTATTTTAAAGAATAAAATTGTAACGGAGAAAATTATAGTTCGGTAAATGATGTATATAATAGAGTATTTATAATTATTAAATATTTAGATATTGAAACCAATTGGTCATAGTGCAGATTGGAAATTAATTTCCCATTTGCTTAGAACAATTTTTTGAATTTAGCACAGTAGTTAAATTAGCATTTTTGTCTCCATTTTTTTAAACAATGTCAGCGGTATTTTTTTACTAATTCTCCAAATTTTTCAATATAAGTTCTGAACATTTCAGCTCTAGTTGATAAGTAGTAAATTTCATTCCCATTCTGTACTAACTTTTCAGGTGCTTTTCCATTACAAAAATGACCTTCTGAAAATAAAGCTTTTCTAATTATATCATAATTTTTATCTGCAATATTTTTATTTTCAAATTCATAAACTGTAATAATAAAATCAGGGAATACATTTTTCATAGTAGTATTTTTTTCTGCAATTCTACTTTTTGCATTATAGTTTCTAATTCCGTTACCTTTTACTAAAATAATATTATTTTGCTCACAATTGTTAAATGAATTCTGTAATACTATATTACTTTTTCCAAAAATAAAATTTGATTTTAAAAGTTTATTTTCTAACTCTGTTATTAATTTTTGATTGTCGGCAATATTTAGTGTGAATAAAGTGTCATATTTTGTTTCCTTATTTGGCATGTTTTCATAGCCTAAAATTGCTTTTTCCTTTTCTTGTTTTTCTATTTTATTTTCTTTGTTTTTACAAGATAAAATAGACAGAATTAAAATTATTGAAATATAGAAACTTTTCATAGTGTTTATTTTAATCAATTAGGTTGTTTTTTGTTAGGAGCTTTGCTAATTGTGAGATTTATTAATACGGATATTCTAATTTATTATAAAAGTTCATAAGAATTTCAAATGCTCAATTCAACACATCTTCTCTTATTTTGTATAATTCATGTTAGGTGCATCTAGTTTTGATTTCTTAGTTTTTGATTTCTAAAATTATTTAAACTTTCTTCACCTCTCTACTCCCAGCATACAATTCATACTCCAATAACCTACAATCTATTTTACTTGTAAAAAACTCTATTCTCCTTTTTGGTTTTAGGCCTATTTTTTTTGCTAGCTCTAAGTTACCTGTAAAAATATATCCAGTATACCCTTTGCATTTTTTCTTCATAAAATCTCCCATCAAAGCATAGGTTTCTTCAAGCTCTATTTCTTCTCCCAATCTATCTCCATATTCTGGATTAAAAATAATGACGCTGCCAGTATCTTCGGGTAAAATCGTTTGTTGAAAATCGCATACTTGGTAAGTAAGCATATCTTCTACACCAGCCATACCTGCATTTACTTTTGCTACATTTATAGCATCTTCACTTATATCCGAAACAGTAATTTTTAATGAAGCATTTTCTACTACTTGAGCTTCTATTTTTTCAAAAGCTGTTTCATACATTTCTTTTTCATAACCCTGTAAGTGCATAAAAGAATAATTGCTTCTGTATAGCCCAGGCACTCTATTGGTGGCCATTAGCGCTGCTTCTATAGCAATAGTACCAGACCCACACATGGGATTTATAAAGGGGGTTTCCTTATTCCAATTGGTAGCATAAATAACTCCTGCGGCAAGAGATTCTAGCATAGGCGCCTTACCTGGTATTTTTCTATATCCATGTTTAGATAATGTTTCACCAGAGGTATCAATAAAAATTTCCGCAGCTTCATCTTTCCAATATAAATGTATTACAACCCCATTTAAAGTAGAACCAGAATCTGGTCTTGAGCCTGTTTTATCTCTAAACCTATCCGCAATAGCATCTTTCAATTTTACATTTGCAAATAAATTATTGGTTATAGTTTCATTACTCACATTACTACTTATAGAAAAATAACCTTCAGCAGGGATAATATTTTCCCATTCAATATCCAATGCAACTTTATATACATCATCAGCATTTACAGCCCTAAATTCTTTTATTGAAAAAAGTACTTGGCTTGCACATCGTAGGTTTAAATTTAGTTTTATGCAATCTTGCATATTTCCTACTATTTCTACCCCAGTTTTAAAAATTCTTACGGGTCTGTAACCAAGGTTTATTATTTCTTGTTGTAAGTAAGGCGATAGTCTATTGCTGCAAGTAATTATGATGCGGCTATCTGTATTAAATATTTTCACGCTGCAAAAATACCAAACTTAACTTTAGTTACTTAATCCTTTTTATGAAGTACCATGTTACATTTACAGTTACGGAAGTAAAGTCAATTTTTTGTAATAAAACCTATTTATAAGGCTGTTAATTTTTTAAGTAGTAAATAAATCGTTAATTTGAGTAGAACTTTACACTAATTGTATTCATTTTGCGTTTATAATATAAAAATCCACATTTTACTATGGCAACTAGAGATATGACTAATTTTGACAAGTTTAGGGATAAAATACGTAATCCTTTTTACCTATGGTTCTTTATGCTTTTTAAGTTGCCTAGTGCTTTTTTTGCTGGGTTAAAAATAAGAGGGATGACAGATCATGCCTGTCATGTAACTATTAGGCACAAATGGTTTACAAAAAATCCATTTAAAAGTATATACTTTGCTTGCTTGGCTATGGCTGCGGAATTGAGTACTGGTGTGCTTGCAATGGCTTATTGTTACAATAAAAAACCACATGTAAGCATGTTGGTTACAAATATGGAAGCTCGTTTTACTAAAAAAGCTACTGGCAAAATCACTTTTATATGCGAAGATGGGGCAAGAATAGCAAAAGCCATAGAAGATACTATAAGCCATGGTAAACCAACCACCGTAAATGCTTATGCTTATGGAAAAAATAAGGAAGGAGAACCTGTAGCTACTTTCATCATTACATGGTCTTTTTTATCTAAATTATAAAGTTATTTAATACTTGTATTTCTGCTTATTTATATTTCTGTAAATTGCGGCTTCGCCAGCTATAGAATCGGCTATAATTTTTAGGTATTTGTATGTTGTTTTAATCAATATATTAACTTAATTTTTTTTGTTATCTTATAGCAATGGCATGAAAAATAACTTATGGCAAAAGAACTTCGAAGACAACTAGCACTAGAATACCACTCAAAAGGTAGACCAGGAAAAATAGAAGTAATACCTACCAAAGAGGCTAAAACACAGAGAGATTTATCGCTTGCTTACTCTCCAGGAGTAGCAGAGCCTTGCAAGGATATAGCAGAAAACCCTGAAGATGTATATAAGTACACTGCAAAAGGAAACTTGGTGGGTGTAATAACCAATGGCACCGCAGTATTGGGCTTGGGAAACATTGGTCCAGAAGCAAGCAAACCAGTAATGGAAGGCAAGGCTGTTTTGTTTAAAATATTTGCCGATATAGATGTATTTGATATTGAAATAAATGAAACAGACCCTCAAAAATTTGTAGATATTGTAGCAGCTTTGGAACCTACTTTTGGTGGTATAAACCTAGAAGATATAAAAGCACCAGAGTGTTTTTTTATAGAGCAAGAGCTAAAAAAGCGTTGCAAAATACCTGTAATGCATGATGATCAGCATGGTACAGCAATCATTTCTTCTGCTGCATTACTCAATGCACTTGAATTACAAAAAAAGAAAATAGAAAAAGTTACCATAGTGGTAAACGGTGCAGGGGCAGCAGCTACAGCTTGCATGCGCTTGTATGTATCGCTAGGGGCTAAGCCAGAAAATTTTATTGTATTTGATAAAGATGGAATACTACACAGTGGTCGTACTGATATTCCAGCTCTACAACAACCTTATGTAAAAGATAAAAGATATAGTACTTGGGATCTTGCAAAAGCTATGAAAGATGCAGATGTTTTTCTTGGGCTTAGTGTGGGAAATGTGGTAACGCAAGATATGGTAAAATCGATGGCTAAAAATCCAATCGTATTTGCCATGGCAAACCCTGTACCCGAAATAATGTATGATGTAGCTAAAGCATGCCGTAAAGATTTGATAATGGCTACTGGTAGAAGTGATACACCCAACATGGTAAACAATGTATTGGGCTTTCCTTATATTTTTAGAGGTGCACTAGATGTAAGAGCTACAGGCATAAATGAAGCTATGAAACTAGCTGCAGTAAAAGCTTTGGCAGATTTAGCAAAAACACCTGTGCCAGATATTGTAAACCTTGCGTATAATGAAAAAGCATTATCGTTTGGCGAAGATTATATTATACCCAAACCACTAGACCCTCGATTGCTTGCTGCGGTAGCACCAGCTGTAGCAAAAGCGGCTATTGAAAGTGGTGTAGCAAGAAAAACAATTAAAGATTGGGATGCTTATGAAATAGAAATGAATAGTAGGCTTGGCTTGGATAATCAACTGAGTAGGGCTATAGGAAACAAAGCGAGGCAGAACCCAAAAAGAGTTGTGTTTGCAGATGCAGAAAATTCTAAAATATTAAAAGCTGCACAACTTGTATTAGAAGAAAAAATTGGGTTCCCAATTTTATTAGGTGATGAAAAAACGATCAGGCAAATAGCCGAAGATAATGGGGTGGATCTAGAAGGAATACCTATTATAAATCCTAAAGCTAATGATACGGAGGATATGCGAAAATCTTTTGGAGAAATATTTTTTGAAAAAAGAAAACGCAAAGGAGTAAATAATTATGAGGCGTATAAAGCAATGAAAGATCGCAACCATTTTGGTTGTATGATGGTAGAAACAGGCGTTGCAGATTGTATGATTAGTGGGCTAAGTAGAAATTATCCTGATACAATAAAACCAGCTTTGCAAATAATAGGAACAGACCCAAGTGTGAAAAAAATTGCGGGAATGTATTTGTTGTTTACAAAAAAAGGGCCGTTGTTTTTAGCAGATACTACCGTAAACTTTAATCCTACAGCCGAAGAGCTTGCAGAAATTACATTGCTGGTAGCTAAAGAAGTAAAACATTTTAATATTGTACCAAGGGTAGCTATGTTGTCTTACTCTAATTTTGGTAGCAGTAATTCCGACGAAGCAAAACTGGTACAAAGAGCACATGAAATTGTAAAAGCAAAAGATCCTACACTTATTTGCGATGGAGAGATGCAAGGTATTTTAGCTTTTAATAAAGAAATTTTAAAAGAGAATTATCC
>JAYVID010000363.1:0-3528 GCA_043770525.1 Ferruginibacter sp. | reverse complement strand
CGAATAATAAATTGCAAGGATGGTACTACATCTAAATAAGATTTGCCATTTCGATTCAACATTTGCCCCAAAAACTCACACATCAGATTTATGTTTGTTTGTTTTAAACTAGTGTACTTTTTAGGATACATCAATTTGCCTACAGATAAAGTATAGTTGGTAGCATTGTCGCTTTGTGTTGTAGGAAATTTATAGTTGGGCATATTATTCAAAGCCTTTTCAAAACTAAGCGATGAACTAACGGCCACTTTGTTTACTAACTTAGTAGCTATTATTCCAGTTTCATAACCAGTGTTATGACCCATTGTTTCTATTTCTTCTTGGTGTATATCAGCTCTATTTTTACTATATCTTCCGTACAATGCCATTCTAAAATGTTTGTGCATTTCATCGTTGCTATAAAAACGATATTTTGCATATAGGCTACCACCTTCTGTTTTTAAACCTCCAGTACTTCTATTGCTATGAAAACTTTGCAAATGAAACATCCACTTTGCTGATGCGCCCCACATAAGTTCGGGCATAATATGATAATTTAATGTACCATCTTTTTCATACATAAAACTATTCATAGCCCTCACTCCTATTGCACCTGTGGGCATATTACTGGCAGGCTCTGTCATTACAAAAAGCTCCTGTGCATTGGCTTTTATAGAAAGTACAATGCAAAAAAACATTATTATTTTTTTGTACATTTCTACATCGTTTTTAAGTGAAAATTATCATCATTACCTTTGTTGTAACTGCTGTATTTAGCATACAATTTTGATAATTTTTTATACTCCTTTGTAGTTACATAACCTTTATCTAACAGTTTTACTTTTGCAATACTATTAAGTGTTTGAGCTTTTGTATCTATAAAAATATAATTACCCATTTGCTTATTATCTTCCACTGCTAAATTGTTAAAATTCATAAAAAGCACCATAGAGCCTACAAAAAAACCTGCTTTTTCTACTTTGTCT
Source organism: Ferruginibacter sp. (assembly GCA_043770525.1). GTDB lineage: Bacteria > Bacteroidota > Bacteroidia > Chitinophagales > Chitinophagaceae > Ferruginibacter. The sequence goes on along the minus strand of JAYVID010000363.1, from coordinate 2,563 downwards.
TTAAAGGTTTTAGGAGTGAGTTTATTATCGGCTTTTAATGTAATTACAAAAAGGTTTTTATTTAAATCAATATCTACTTTTTCTACCTCTGCCAATGTTTTTAATTGCTTATTTATTGCGTTGCTACACATAGAACAGGTAAGCCCTGTAGCCATTATTTCTACTTTTGCAATTTGTGCATTTGTAACAAATGCTATTAAACATATTTGTATTATTAAGATTATCTTTTTCATTTTTTTGTGTTTTTAGTTTTTAATGGTCTTTCGTATTTGCAACAGCCAGGTAATTTTTTATATACTGCATCTTTGGCAAAAAATTTATCGCTATCGTAGCCTATCAATGCAATTTTTTTTAGAATAGCATCGGTGTTGGTTTTTTTAGCATCGTAAGTAATAATTGCCATGTTGGTTTCTTCGCTCCATATTACTGTAGATATATTTTTCTGTGTACCTGCTTTTTCAATTGTTGTTTTGCACATTTCGCAGTTACCATATACTTTTATAGTATCTGTTTTGCTGTTTTTTATTTGTGCAAATGATGTTGTTGTTGATAGTATGAAGATTGCTATCATTGATAATAATGATTTCATATTTTTTATTTTTAATTATTAAGGAAATGTTAGTTCGATATATAGAAGTTGTCAGCCTGAGCCTGTCGAAGGCGGGTTTCATTTAATGCAACGGGTTCGACAAGCTCACCCTGACAATAATCTTTTTTTGGACTTTGTAATATTTACAATTGGCAAAAACACACCAATAGCCGATGCACTTTTCAAGTGTCGGCAATAGAAAGAAAGTCAGTAAATCAAATTAAGAAAATACAATACAAAATTTGTACATTTTGTATGCCTATATCAGGCGGTGGATGATAATTATTGCAACATAATTTTGTTACATGTAGTAATGCAATTTTATAATCTTGGTAATGTGGGATTTCTAAAGGCACAAAAAACACTTTCGCAAAATTGGCCGCACTGCTTTTTTGATGATCTGTTTTTAATTTAAACTCCTTATGCTCATCTTTACAACAACCTTTTTTTGTGGCATCTTCTTTCATGCCGCACTTTCCACATTTTTTGTTGTCTTTTTCAATAATGTTCCACCCCACATACTCATCCATACAATAGTGATAATGCACAGTAGCACCTATGGAAGCAAATCCATAAATACACAATACAACAAAAACTATTATTCTTTTCATTAAAGTAAAATTACAATAAAATATTATTACATAGTGTTAAAAAAAATTACTTATTAGCAACTACCAATTTTTCTTTAAATATTTCATCCCAAGCAGCTTGGTTTAATTTGTCTATTCCATTTCTTGTTTGTTTATCGTAATCATCTTGCAGCTTGGTTAACAAGCTATTACAATCTTTGTAAATCTTAGCTAACTCTGCATTCATATTTTCTGGAGTTAGAGCAGCTTCTTTTACCCTGCTAATAAATGTTTTTGCAATTATATACGTAGCATCAAAATGATGTTGCTCATGGTTTAATATATAAGCTGTGTTTTTTCCTTTTTTTACCCAAGAGTTGGGCTTATTAAAATAGCAATAAATCTCTACATTAATAGTTCCTTTTCCGTTTTTTGAACGCATACCTGCATTATAACCAAAGCCAGAAGAAGTTATTGCAGCTGTAGGATCTGGCTTATCGGGTGTACCTTTAAAATCTGCCCAAGTAAGTTTTTTATTGGAGTTGTAATAAATAACATTTGCTGCGGGCAGTTTGGTTTTTTCTGTCCAAGTGATGGTAGTGGTTATTTGTGCATAACAAGCAAATGTAATAAATAGAAAAAAAGAAAAAAATGCAGTGTTTTTCATAATTTAATTTGATGTAAAAAAACAATTTATCAACTTACAAAATACATATTTATTGATAATTATGAATGAATTAACAATAAATATAAAAAACAAATAAAAGTATTACATCTTTTTATAATAGTATTACTATCTTTGTCAAATACTAACACAAAATTAAATATTATGAAAAAAGACATTTTAAAAATGCTGTTAATCTTAATAAGTCTAACAGGCTTAAAAGACGTAAACGCACAGGCAAATAATAAACATAGTTTCTCAATGAACTTTGGACCAGAGCTATTTGTACCAGAAAGTGATTTTAGCATAACACATAAAGCTGGTGCAGGTTTAAGTGTGAAAACAGGATACACATTTGGCAAACATGCAAGTGCAACTTTTAATACTGGTATTACATTTTTTAAAGGCAAGCAACAATTTGAAGATTTTACAAGTCCTAGTCCTACTTTTTATAAATCCATTACAGCTCTGCCATTGAAACTTGGTTCTAGATATTATATTGGTAATTTTTATTTTTTAGGAGAAGCTGGTATAATTGTAAACCTAAACAATAGCTTACATACAAAAGTAGTTTTTGGTGCTGGTATTGGCAATAAAATAAAAATTGGTTATCAAAAATTAGATATATCGCTCAGGCAAGAAATATGGGTAGCAAATAGAGATCAATTAAATATGGCAGTTATGAGGATTGCGTATGAAATAACTTGGTAGTATCAACTTAGTTTTAACTTGTCAATTTTG
>JAYVID010000362.1:0-2935 GCA_043770525.1 Ferruginibacter sp. | reverse complement strand
CAAAGATGCAGCCATTGCCGAAATGAAAAGATCGGGTGTGCCTGCTTGTATAACACTGGCGCAAGGGTTATTAGAAACTGAAAATGGCAATAGTGAATTGGTAAAAATGTCTAACAATCATTTTGGGATAAAATGTAAAAAAGATTGGACAGGTGAAAGTGTACGTCATACAGATGATGCACCCAACGAATGTTTTAGAAAATACACTAGTGCTGCAGAAAGTTATAAAGACCATAGTGATTATTTAAAATCTCATGAGCGTTATGCTTCATTATTTACACTTAGTATAGATGATTATAAAGGATGGGCCTTTGGCTTAAAAAGAGCTGGGTATGCAACCAATCCGAGGTATCCGCAAATTGTAATAGGCCATATTGAAAAGTACAATCTTCAACAATTTGATAGCGGCGTTATGATTGATAGTAATGCAACAGTTGTAAATACATCATTGGATACTAGTGCAAAACATATTTTGGCTACAGCAAAACTAGTTTTAGTAGATGCAGATCTAGCTATGGAATTAAAAAGCAAAACAAAATTTAATGGATTGAAAGCGTTTTTTGCTAGCAAGGGTATGGCTTTGATAGCCATTGCTACTGCGGCAGATATAGATCTAGCTAAGTTATTAGAGTACAACGATCTTCAGAAAGACGGATTATTAAACGATGATCAACTTATCTATTTAGAAAAGAAAAATAAAAAAGGCAATAGAGATATTTATACTGCTTTGCAAAATGAAAGCTTGTATGATGTTTCACAAAATAATGGAGTGCAATTAAAAGCACTTGCACAGTTTAATAACCTTGCAGAAAATGAACTTGTAAAAAAAGGAACCAAAATAAAACTTCGTTAATGTTATTTTTTTAATTAGCTTTATACAATTTAATAAAAAAAGTTATCCAACAATTAATTTGCGATGTCAGTAATTCACTTAATAGATAAAAAATTTACACCTTACCTTACCGTTGCACAAATAGATGAACAAGTGAAAAGGCTAGGGGCGGAGTTGAATAGAGATTATGATGGAAAAAAACCGTTGTTCATTGCAATATTAAATGGCTCATTTATGTTTGCATCAGATTTGTTTAAAGAGCTTACGATAGAGTGCGAAATTTGTTTTATAAAATTAGCATCTTACAAGGGTACAAAAAGTACTGGTCAAGTAATTACATCTATAGGGCTAGATGCTACCCTTACAGATAGGCATGTTATTATTATTGAAGATATTGTAGATACTGGAAAAACCTTATCTGAATTTCTACCTCAATTGATAAATCAACAACCAAGTTCTTTAAAAATTGCAGCTTTACTTCATAAGCCAGAAGCACTTTCACATCCATTAACTATTGATTATCTTGGGTTTAATGTACCTAATAAATTTTTGCTTGGGTATGGTTTAGATTATGATGGATATGGAAGAAACTTGAAAGAGATTTATACGCTTGTAGAGGACTAATGTACAATGTTTTTATCGATTTTGCGTTTAAAAGTATCACTATTAACTATATACTTTTTACTTTGCATAAAAGTTGAAAATTTTTTTATCATATTGTATTCTTTCTACTGTATTTTTTACAGCCAATGCCCAATATTATTTGCGGGGCAAAGTACTCGACGAAAAAAATAAAGCTATTCAAAATGCCACTGTTTTTTTACACTCAACCAAAGCAGGTTATAAAACTGATACAGATGGAAGCTTTGGAATATCTACCAATAAATTAAATGATACTATTTCTGTAATAATGGGAGGGTATGAAAAAGTAACATTGCCAGTAAAAACAGATGTATGGCAAACTATTAATTTAAAAATTTCTGCAGCCATTCTTATAAAAAATAAGCCTAAGCTTATTTCATTTACAAAAGATGCAAAGCTGTCTCTAAAGCAACAGCCTCATATAAGTAATGAAACTTATTTTCAATTAATAGAAAATGAATTTGTACAGGCAAGTAGTTTTCCAAACTCTTCTTTTTCTTTAAATGTAAACAAAGCCTCGTATAGTAATATAAGAAGGTTTGTAAATATGAAAAGCCCTCCACCACCAGATGCAGTAAGGGTAGAAGAAATGGTGAATTATTTTAGCTTTGCTTGTGAAGTTCCCAAAAATAATGATGCAATAAATGTTTCAAGTAGCCTTACAAGTTGCCCTTGGAACTCAAAAAATCAATTATTGTTTTTAAAACTTTGTGCTAAAAAAGTAGAACTAGATAAAATACCTGCTGGTAATTTTGTTTTTTTAATAGATGTATCTGGAAGTATGGATATGCCCAATAGACTTCCTTTGGTAAAAGAAGCTTTTAAATTATTTGTAAAAAATTTACGACCCATAGATAAAGTTTCTATAGTAACCTATGGTGGTATGGTGGGTACTTGGTTAAATGCTACTGCTGGTAACGAAAAAGATGTAATAAACAATAGGCTAGAATTATTAGAGGCTGCGGGTGATACACCTGGTGAATCTGCTATAGAAGCGGCTTATAAAATAGCAAGATCAAATTTTATAAAGAATGGAAATAATAGGGTTATACTTGCTACAGATGGGGATTTTAATGTAGGGCAAACATCGGAAAAAGCATTGGATGAATTAGTAACAAAACAAAGAGAGTCTGGCATACTGCTTACTTGCTTAGGCGTGGGTATGGGTAATTTTAAAGATTCAAAATTACAAACATTGGCAAAGCGAGGTAATGGAAATTATGCATATTTAGATAATTTGCAAGAGGCAGAAAAAGTATTTGTAAAGGAACTTACAGAAACCCTATATGCAGTTGCGGATGATGCTTTTATTAATATTCAGTTTCATCCAAGTGCAGTAAAAGATTACCGCCTTATTGGTTTTGATAATAAGAAAGAAGCACTGCTTGATTTGAATAGTGATTTAGATGGCGGAGAAATTGGAAGTGGAAGTAGTAGTATGGCTATTTTTGAAATTGTTCC
>JAYVID010000361.1:0-3846 GCA_043770525.1 Ferruginibacter sp. | reverse complement strand
TGGAAGGATGTGTATGATTTTTTGAAGGGGCACTAAGGATTTTACGCAAAGATTTTCACGCAAAGGGGCGAAGTGAAATACAAAAGGGCGCAAAGAATTTCACGCAAAGGGGCAAAGTTAAATACAAAAGGGCGCAAAGTTTTTCAACCAAAGTCGCAAAAGAGCAAAGGGCGCAAAGAAAAATTCTCTTCGCCCTTTACCTATCTTAAATGCTTTGTGTGAGATTTTCCACGTAGAGTCCGTTAAGGAAAATACAAAAGGGCGCAAAGAATTTTTCTCTGCGCCCTTTTCTTATCTTAAATGCTTTGCGTGAAAAACCTACCAAATATTTACCCTCAAACTTTCATCTCTATACATTTTATCACCCTTCTTTATCCCAAAGGCTTCGTAAAACTCTGGAATATTTACAAAAGGGCCATTTACTCTTTCTTTAGCAGGGGCATGTACATCAGTCATAATTCTGTTGGCTAATGTTTCTTTACGTGTAGCATACATCCAACCCAATGCATAGCCCAAAAAGTAGCGTTGCATTTGTGTAAGTCCTGCAATGTTTTTATTTTGTTTGTAAGCGTCTGTTTTTTTAAAAGCATCTAAGCCTAACAAAACACCACCAAGGTCAGCAATGTTTTCGCCTTGTGTGGCTTCTCCATTTACATGCAATGTATCTACTGGTACAAATTCATTAAACTGGTTTATTATCATTTTTGCACGAGCAGAAAATTCTTCTCCATCTTTTGTACTCCACCAATCGGTAAGATTTCCTTTGGCATCGTATTGGCGGCCTTGGTCATCAAAGCCATGTGTAATTTCGTGCCCCACTGTGGATGCAGCCGCATAGCCATATACAAGCGCATCGTCTAGCTCAGCATCTTTATAACCTGGTACTGCAAAAATACCTGCTGGTAATACAATTTCATTATTGCTTGGGTTGTAGTAGGCATTGTATGTTTGAGGTGTCATGCCCCACTCGGTTCTGTCTACAGGTTTGCCAAGTTTGTTGGTTTCATAATTGTGCCACCAAGCCGCTGCAGTTTGTACATTTATTACCCATGGCCCATCGTTTACTTCTAGTGTGCTAAAGTCTTTCCATTTATCTGGGTAGCCTACTTTTTTAGAAATACTTGCTAGTTTTTGATAGGCTTTCACTTTTGTATCATCGCCCATCCAAGTCAATTTTGCAATTCTTTCTTTATATGCTTCTCTAATATTTTCTACAATACCATCGTATCTTTTTTTAGCAGTTTCATTAAAATATTCTTTTACAAAAAGCTGCCCTAGCGATTCTCCAATGGCATCTTCTTCAGAATCTAACACACGCTTCCAACGTACTTGTGGCTTGCTTGCACCTGATAATGTTTTGCGATATTCAAAACGGTCATTAAATGTTTTGCTATCTAAATAAGGTGCAGATGCAAATACCAATTTTAGTTTTAAATAATTTTTCCAAACGTTAATGGGTGTATTTTTTAATTCATTACTTAATGCGGTATAAAATTCTGGTTGGCCTACAATTACTGAATCTACTTTATTGGTACCTGCTAGTTTTGTATGCAATGCCCAATTGATAGAAGGCGCCATGGTGCTGAGTTGCGCCATACTCATTTTATTATAATTCTTGTAAGGGTCACGCAGGTCGGCTAATTTTCTGCAGGCTGTGGCTAGTTTTGTTTCTAATGCAAATACATCGTCTACATCTTTTTGTGGAGTTGCATTTCCTAATCTTTTAAAAGTTTGCAACATGTATTTTTGATAAGCTGCTTTTACTTTATGCGTTCTTTCGTCTGTATTAAAATAATAATCTCTATTAGGTAAGCCAAGCCCACCTTGGCTAAACTGTACCGCTATCACTTCACTGTTTTTATCATCTTGCCCCACATACCCACCAAACAAACAACTAATACCTTTGTTTTGAAAACTGGTACCAACCGCAATAATATCGTCTGCATTTTTTATAGCATCAATCTTTTTCATATCGGGTGCAAGTGGCGATAAGCCTGCTTTTTCAATAGCCGCCGTATCCATACCGCTTCGCCAATAGCTACCTATTTTTTGTGTAGTGCTTCCCTTGGGTGCTTTTGATTTTACAGCGGCTTCATTTATTTTTTTTAGTTTATCATATATATCATCTTGCACCAAGTTGCCAATACCCCAACCACTTTCTGCGGCTGGTATGGTGGTACGCTTTATCCAACCACCATTGGCATAAAAGAAAAAATCATCACCTGGTTTTACGGTTTTATCAATATTGGATAAGAGAATGTCTTTTTTTACTTTTTGTTGTGCATTTGTATTTGTAGAAATAAATAATGTACAAAGCAATGAAATTGAAAATATATTTGTCATATTGTCTTTTTATTTTGATAGTGAAATTAAGAATAAATTTATGTTTATAATATTTTAATAATTTTTTATCATCCCAATACTGCATTTTATCATTTTTATTATATTTAATTTGTTATTGTATAAATTTTTTAATATTTTTCTAGAAATTTTACCTTTAATAATGCACTTATGAAAAGAATTCTTCAATTAATTATTTTCTTACTGTTTTCAATCAATTTAAGCGCACAATCATCAAAACAAATTGATTCCATTAAAAATGTAATTACAGCTACTAATAATGATTCTTTATTAGCTGTTAATTATTTAATTCTAAGCGATCTTTATTTGAGAGATGGATTAAAAGAAGGCGAACTGTATGCAAATAAAGGGCTTGAATTTGCAGAGAAAATTAAATCTTCAAAACTAAAAACAAATGCCTACAGAAATTTAGCTAATTACTATTCAAGAACTAATAGTGCCCTACTAGGTTTGAAATATTCTTCATTGGCATTGGTAGAAGCAAGGAAATCTAACATACCGAAAGAAATTGTGAGAAGTTGCACAAATTTAGGAAATACATTGGTTTCTATTGGTAAGTTAGATAGTGCGATGCTAATTTTTGAGGAAGGTATTTTTGTAGCAAATAAAAATGATAGTCTTGAATTACAATTGTCGAAAATATTAATAAATAAAGGTATTTGTGAAAGAAATCTTGGAAAATTTGACTCTTCATGTATTACTTTTTACCAAGCTGCAAAAGTTGCAAAAAGTATAAATAACGATGAGTGGGAAAATAATGGTTACACCAATATTGCTGAGGTAAAATTACATCAAGGAATATTTGATTCTGCTTTAGTTAATAAAATTTTTTTGATAACAAAAAAATGGGAAGAAAAAAAGGATTATTTCTATCTCGGAATGGGGTATAAATTATTATCTGATTTTTATATATTGAATAAAGATTTTGAAAAGGTTATATTTTATTGTAAGAAAGGAATTGAAGCAAATAAAATAGGAAATTGGAAGTTAGAATCAGCACCATTATTAATAAATCTTGCTAATGTTTATTTTGAAAAAAAACTATACGATAGTGCTTTAATAGTTATAGATGAAGGGATTTCATTAACTAAAGGTGGCGATCAAGAAAATTGGACGCAACAGTTTTATACAAAAAAAGGAAAATTGTTTTTTGAAAAAGGAAATTATAAAGAGTCTTATAAGTATTTGAATAAATCTTTTGATTATGCTGTAAAAAATAAGGATAATGACGTTTTAATTAATTCTGGAATTTATCTTACAGAACTACTCGTTGCACAGAAAGACTTTGTAAAGGCAGAAATCGTTGGGTTACAAACTTTAAAAATTGCAAATGCAGAAAGCCTTTATCCTGCAAAAAAAAGCTTGTTAAAATCATTAGGTGAATTATATTTTGCTAAATCTGATTTTAAAAATGCTTATATTTTCGCTAAGGAATATGCTGCTGTTTCAGATACGATGAACAGTATTGAAAATAAAAAAATTGCT
>JAYVID010000360.1:0-3246 GCA_043770525.1 Ferruginibacter sp. | reverse complement strand
TGTAAAAGGTTTTAATTGTATAGCAATAATACCAGGTATTATTAATTTCCCATAATAATCATCTAAAAAAGATGGAACAGTTTTTCCTAACGTGCGCTTTATTACACCGTTTGCGGCAAATACAACTTTGCTACCACTATTTATACTTGTGCCAGAATAATCAAGCGTATCCATGGTGGTATTGGTATAAAAATGTATATCTCGTTGTAGGTTGATGCGTTCTAATACATAAGTAAAATAAGGTTCAATATCATGCGTATGTATTTTATTTTCTGCATCAGCAGTAATGAACAAAAATTTTGCAAGGCTCAACTGACCTGTTCCTAAAACATGATTGGCAATAGTAAGTATTTCTGCCGGTTGTGTAGCAGGTGTGTAAGGTGTATAACGCTCCTCACCTATTGCAAGCAACAATGGGTGCACACCAGAAGCATCTACAGCATGCACTTCTTTGAGCCCTGGTATTTCGTTTTGTATAGCACTGCCTGTAATAGAATGTATGAGTTGCCCAAAGCTAGTATCCTCCTGTGGCGGTCTGCCCACAACAGTAAAAGGCCAAATAGCATTTTTCTTTGCGTACACTTTATGCACTTTCATTAACGGAAAATCATGTTTCAAACTATAGTATCCTAAATGATCTCCAAATGGCCCTTCAGGTTTATTTTGCAAAGGTTCTACCGTGCCAGTAATTACAAAATCTGCATCGGTACTTATGCAAAACCCATCTTTATATGTATATCTAAAACGCCGCCCACCCAATGCTCCTGCAAAAGTAGCTTCGCCCAAACCCTCTGGCAGCGGCATCACTGCTGCTACTGCATGCGCTGGTGGACCGCCCACAAATATACTTACCTTTAGTGGCTGCCCTTTTGCATTAGCCTTTGTTTGATGTACACCAATGCCTCTGTGCAATTGATAATGCAAACCAATTTCTTCATTCATCACATAATCATTTCCCGACAATTGTATACGATACATACCCATGTTGCCATTCATAATACCAGGCTTGTCTATATCTTCTGTATAAACCTGCGGCAGTGTTACATAAGCACCTCCATCCATAGGCCAATGCACAACTTGAGGTATATCTTCAATTTTTATTTCTTCAAACAATACAGGTTTGCTTATTGCATTTTTTAAAGGCAATGCTTTAAAACCAGCAGCTAATGTTCCAAAATGTTTAAAAGGATTTTTTAAAGCTGCTAAAGGATTGTTTTTAAGTTCTATCAAATTTCTTACATGCTCCAATGTATTTCTAAAAATATATTCACTTCTTTCTAAAGTGCCATAAATATTGGAAACAGCTCTGTATTTTGAGCCTTTTACTTTTTCAAACAAAATAGCTTTACCACCTGCCTCATGTATGCGCAAGTGTATGGCTGCCATTTCTAAGTAAGGATCTACCTCTTCTTTTATGCGAACAAGTTGTCCATTTTTTTCAAGGTCGAGTAAACATGCTTCAAGGGAAGTGTAAGCCATTAATATATTTTATAATTACAAATTTAAGTTATTAAAAACATACTCATTTATTAGATTGTTGGTTTAGTTTATAGTAGTAAGTATAAGAATTTGGGGCAGTGGTCAGATACCATTATTGAACTTCAGTAGCGGGCTACGCTTAACAGTGGTAATTCTATTGGGCTTTTATTGTGCAATAGATAGCAGCGAATATTGAAGCATTCGTTACGAAAAGACTAAAAATCGGGCTGAGTAAAACTTTTTTACTTTGTTATTATTGAAATCAATATTTTTATAAAATGAAGAAAATATTTTTGCTAACAATAATTTCTTTTTGTGCAATATTAAAAATACAAGCACAAACAAGACCGATATCGAAAGATAGTTTATCTGGCGGAACCATTTTTACAAAAACCAAAAATGATACTCTACTTACTGTTAAAAGTAGTAAGCAAAATTTAATTACAGATTCTACAGAAAAAAATATTCCCCAATCCAGATATTATGAAGTGGTTACTTATTTTGTGGTTAGCAAAATAAAAGATTCTTCTTTTGTAAAAGTGGAGGTGAAAGCTAATTCAAATGAAGATGCTGAACGTTGGAAACAGTACTTAATTAAAAAATTAAATGCAAGTACACCTAATAATAATAAAGCAGCCCCTGGTGCTTACAAAGTAATTGTTCGTTTTATTGAAAGTAAAGATGGTTATATTTCCGATATAAGGGCTTTAACAAGCATTGGTTATGGTATGGAAGCTGAAGTATATCGTGTGATTAAAAAAGACCAAAAGACTAGGTGGGCTCCTGCCGTTCAAGATGGCAATATTATTAGAACTTATCGAAAATAGTCAATCACAATAATTGTAAAATAAATATATTTTGTTTTTACACACTTGGTCGGCTTCACATTTCGAAAGCACCTATACTTTCCAATCAAATACTCTCAAGGCTTTGAGGGCTTTACACTTCAAATCTTTATTGAACCATTGTTGCAGATGATACATACATCTTGAGTTATTTTCTTTAGTGTATCACTTGTAGGTAGTACTTCCCTCTTGTGGGGTGCTACTTCCCGTCAACCAGCCTTACGTGGGTGAAACTTTTTTTCAACTTTTAATATGTATTAGATTGAACGAACGTAACTTATAGAATTGCAGCAAGGCTAAGGATATTTTAACATTTGCAAGAAAAGATATTTTAAGCAAAAAGTTGGTAAAACGGTTTTAGATTGCGTAGATATTGATTAATTATTGCTATTAAAATGCTTCAATTATCATTATTTTTATTGTATTTATTATTATTATTGCAACATTATTATAATATTATTATTATTATCTAAAACTAAATGCCAATTACCTCCCCTAAAAAACAATTAATATTATTCTGCTTTTTTTTAGTAACAGCCCTTTGCTCTTACTCACAAAAGCCAGATAGTGCAAAAAGTGTGTTGCACTTCAATGGAGCAGCTACCCTTACCAATAATGGCATTTCGTTAATTCCTACTTTTTCGTTAGGTAAACCTGCTGCAATATTTGAGTTTTCAATAACAAAAAAAAGATTGAGTTTTGAGCCACAACTTCGCTTTGCTATAGAAGATGCTAAGCCATGGTCATTTGTTTTTTGGGTTAGATATAAAATGGTAAACACATCAAAATTTAAAATGAGTATAGGAGCCCACCCCTCTTTCATTTTTCAAAACTCCGCTTTTATTCAAAACAACGTTTCAAAAAATGTAATACTAACTAGACGCTTTTTTGCAGCTGAAATATTCCCCAACTATATTGTTAA
>JAYVID010000359.1:0-3850 GCA_043770525.1 Ferruginibacter sp. | reverse complement strand
AAATAAATACCATTGTAATCAAGTTTTGTAAAATTTTGTTTTACAAATTTAAAAATATTTTTTCCTGTAGCTAGATTATCATTATTTACAATTAATTTTTCTACATCATCATCTAACCATCTATTGTTATTAGACAGATCTGAGCCAAACTGTTCATCCTTTAATAATGTTTTGGCAAGTTCAGGCCATGTTTGCATATAAGGCTTAGGAGCTTCATTAGGATAATTTAAACTTTTTAATTGAAAATCAATTTTAGAAATATAATTTTCTAAAGTAGTAGTAAATTTTTCTGGAACAATAGCAGGAATATTAGAAAGTAGCCATTCCGAATGTATGGTTGTAGCGTTATACACAAACGGTTCTGTTCTTTCTGCGCTATTTTTATTTTCGTAAATTGTATATGATTGGTTTCCTTGTTTTACATTAGTTTGAGGCAATTCAAAATATCCATTTTTTATAAAAATATGATTAAAAAGCATTGGTATGGTCACCTCATATTTACTTTGCAAAACAGGAAATTTTTGTTGGAAATACCAGGTGCGAAGATCATAAGACCTAGGCGATATAATGGTATAAGTGTATTCTACTATGCATCCTTCTGATAAATTGGGAAATGTAAATTTTTGAATGGTTGTATATTTAGATACTTTGTCTTTAAAAATAGATTGTTTATCTAATTTTGTTTTTACAACTTCCCCATTTTGTAATGTATAAGTAGCGGCTTCTATTTTATCAAGCCTATCTTCTAATTTCTCCCCTACATATAATGGTATTTTTATTGTAGCAATATCAAAAGCATTTTTATTTAAAATACGTATTCGTTTATGATAGGTATAAACAATATTAAACCATGTATTGTTATTGCTTTCATACGCTGCAGCCCCAGCATCATATAATATTACAGCTTGTGCGGTACTATCAATTGGATAAATTTTTTCTTGAAAATCTTTAGCTGTAATATTACCAAATTTAATTTTTTGTGCATCTACATAAAAAGAAATTAAAAATACACCTACAAATAAGGTTAGTTTAGATATCATAAGCTGGTATTTTTTTTACGAATATAAATATATAACAATCAGATAAATAAAACATCAATTTATCTAAAAAGATAAAATAATACTAAAATAAAAAAGTAAAAACTACTTTCACATTCTTGAAAGCAATTACACGTACAGTATGGGTATTATCCTTTGTAAGCCTATTTACAGATATGGCCAGCGAAATGCTGTATCCTATAATGCCCATTTATTTAAAAAGCATAGGCTTTTCTATTGTGTTAATTGGAGTATTAGAAGGAGTGGTGGAAGCTACAGCGGGCCTTAGCAAAGGATATTTTGGCAAACTATCTGACAGCACTGGTAAACGTATGCCGTTTGTGCAATGGGGTTACGCATTAAGTGCATTATCAAAACCACTGATGGCGATTTTTATTTTTCCAGCTTGGGTGTTTTTTGTACGCACAATAGATAGAATTGGCAAAGGGCTTCGTACAGGTGCTAGAGATGCTATACTTTCAGACGAAGCTACTAAAGAAACAAAGGGCAAAGTTTTTGGGTTTCATAGATCGATGGATACAATAGGTGCAGTGCTAGGCCCGCTATTTGCATTAATTTATTTACAATACCACCCTGCAGATTATCAAACTCTTTTTTACATTGCTTTTATTCCTGGATTACTAGCGGTAGGTTGTGCACTTTTAATGAAAGATAAAAATGTACAACCAAAAAAAGCAAACATAAAAATTTCATTTTTTTCTTTTCTTGGCTATTGGAAAAACAGCCCAGTAATGTACAGAAAATTGATACTAGGCTTATTGGCATTTACTTTGTTTAATAGTTCTGATATTTTTCTTTTATTAAAAGCAAAAGAAGCTGGAATAAAAGACACTGCTGTTATATCAATTTATATTTTTTACAATATTGTATGTGTATTATTTGCTTATCCGCTTGGAATACTAGCCGATAAAATTGGATTAAAAAAGATTTTTATTTCGGGCTTATTCATTTTTGCTATTGTGTATGCAAGCATGGCATACTCCACATTACCTTATCAATTTTACATTATTTTCTTTTTGTATGGCATATACGCTGCTGCTACAGATGGCATATCCAAAGCATGGATAAGCAATATTGCTGCCAAAGAAGATACAGCAACTGCAATAGGCACCTACACTGCTTTTCAAAGTATTTGCACAATGATAGCAAGCAGTTTAGCTGGTGTTATTTGGTATAAATTTGGGAGTAGCGTTACATTTATATTATCAGCTATTATGGTAGCTTTAGTAACGCTCTATGTTTTCTTTTTTGTAGTGGAAAGGAAAACATAAATTCAATTATACATTTGTTTCCTGCTTTTCAAATTGCATTTTGTGCAATTGATAATAATGCCCTTGCTTTGCCATAAGCTCAGCATGTGTTCCTATTTCTTTAACCTCACCCGCATCTAGCACCAATATTTTATTAGCTTTGCGTATGGTGCTAAGCCTATGTGCAATTACAATAGAAGTGCGCCCAGCTATCAATTTATCAATAGCATGTTGAATGAGTGCTTCACTTTCTGTATCTACAGACGAGGTGGCTTCATCTAAAATAAGAATAGATGGGTTGTACAACAAAGCCCTTACAAAAGAAAGTAATTGTCTTTGCCCAAGCGATAGTGTTGCGCCTCTTTCCATTACATTATAATCATACCCACCAGGCAATCTTTCAATAAAATCGTGCAGCCCAATTAGCTTTGCTGCTGCTATTACTTCTTCTCTTTTTATATTGGTATTTCTTAGCGTTACATTATCCAACACACTACCACTAAACAAAAATACATCTTGCAACACAATACCAATTTTGCTTCGCAAATAATCTAAATCATACGCTTCAATATTTTCGCCATCAATTTTTATTACCCCTTTCTGTATATGGTACAATCTGTTTATTAAACTGATGATAGATGTTTTACCACTGCCTGTATGCCCTACTATTGCTAGTGTTTCACCTGCATTCAAACTAAAATTAATATCTTTTAACACATATCTTTCTTCTAAATAAGCAAACCATACTTTTTCAAATTCAATATTACCTTTTATAATTGTTGGCACCAATACACCCTCACTATTTGCAACATCTTCATTATCTAAAATGGCAAAAACCCTTTCGCTGGCTATAGCTCCCATTTGTAGTACATTAAACTTATCTGCTATTACACGTAGTGGTCTAAACAATAAATTTAAACACAAAATAAAAGAGGTAATAATACCCCCAGCTTCTGCAGCTTTAACCAATGAAGCTCCTGCTTGCATACCACCCCACCATACCAATAATCCAATAGAAACAGCAGATACCAACTCTACCACAGGAAAAAAAACTGAGTAAGCAAATATGCTTTTTATGTTTGCATCTCTATGTTCTTTATTTATGTTTTTAAATTTTTCTCCCTCTCTTTCTTCTGCGGCAAAAGCTTGTACAATGCCCATTCCAGTAATATGCTCCTGTACAAATGCATTTAAAGCTGCTACAGCATTGCGTACTTTAATAAAAGATTTGTTTACAGTTTCTTTAAAATAATAAGTAGCCAAAATTAAAAATGGAAAGGGTGCTAAACAAACCAATGTAAGTTGCCAATTTGCCCAAAACATATAGCTTAAAATAGAAATAATAGACAACATATCTGCAATGATAGGAATAAGCCCATCACTAAAAATATCGTTTACAGATTCAATGTCATTTATGGTTCTGGTAGTTAATGTGCCAATAGGGGTTTTATCAAATTGAGTAAGATTGAGATTCACAATTTTTTTATAGGTAGTAGTACGCAAATCCTTTACCACGCTTTGCCCTAGCGATGCAGTAGTAAA
>JAYVID010000358.1:0-4256 GCA_043770525.1 Ferruginibacter sp. | reverse complement strand
G
This sequence comes from Ferruginibacter sp., assembly GCA_043770525.1. GTDB lineage: Bacteria > Bacteroidota > Bacteroidia > Chitinophagales > Chitinophagaceae > Ferruginibacter. The sequence continues at coordinate 4,255 of JAYVID010000358.1, read as the reverse complement.
TGGTGAGGTTCTTTGCAACATTTACTAGAAAATAAAAAGTTAGTAATTTTAAAATGGTTACTAATTTAAAAAATAGATTGATAATTAAGCCATACTATACAGGCTGAACACTTTCGAAATACATTTTTAGAAATAGCTTTTAACACAAACAAATTTTTTAAAATGAGTCGTATAGGAAAAAAACTTATTGAAGTACCAGCTGGTGTTACAATAACTGTAAATAAAGAAAATGAGGTTTCAGTAAAAGGACCAAAGGGTGAATTGAAGCAAAACATAGATAGAGATATCATTGTTGAAATAGAAGGTACTCAAGTTGAATTTAAGCGTCCAACTGATCAAATTCGTCACCGTGCTATGCATGGTTTATATCGTTCTCTTATAAACAATATGATTATAGGCGTAACAACTGGTTTTACAAAGCAAATGGAGTTGGTGGGTGTAGGTTATAAAGCATCTAATGTAGGTAACATGTTAGATCTTTCTTTGGGTTATTCTCATAACATTGTTTTTGAAATTCCAAACGAATTAAAAGTAAGTACCCTACAAGAAAAAGGTAAAAATCCAATCATCACTTTAGAAAGTTCTGATAAGCAATTACTAGGTGCTGTTTGTGCTAAGATTAGAAGCTTACGTAAGCCTGAGCCGTACAAAGGAAAAGGTGTTAAGTTTGTAGGTGAAGTATTGAGAAGAAAAGCTGGTAAGTCGGCTGGTAAATAATTAGCCAATTTGCTAAATTGTAAATTTGCAAATTAACAAGAGCTAAAATAGTAAATTAACTAATTAATTTCTTCGGCAGAATCGAGGAATGTAAAATAAAAAAAGATGAACAACAAATCACAAGCTAGACAAAAGATACGCTATCGCATTCGTAAGAAAGTGAATGGTACTGCTTCAGCTCCACGCCTTACAGTTTTTAGAAGCAATGCAGATATTTATGCTCAATTAATTGATGATACAACTGGTACTACAATTGCTGGAGCTTCCTCTAGACAAAAAGACATTGCAGCTCAAAAAGCACCTAAAGTAGATAAGAGTAAAATGGTAGGTGAATCTTTAGCTAAAAAGGCAATTGAATTGGGAATTTCTAAAGTTGTTTTTGATCGTAGTGGTTATATCTACCATGGTCGTGTAAAAGCAGTTGCTGAAGGTGCAAGAGAAGGTGGATTACAATTCTAATATTGTAGGAATAGAAAAAAAATTAAAAATCGTAAAACGATATAAATGTCAAACGTAGTTACAAATAAAATGAAAGCTGGTGACCTTGAATTGAAAGAAAAGGTTGTAGCGATAAACCGTGTAGTAAAAACTACCAAAGGTGGTCGTGCTTTTAGTTTCTCTGCTCTTGTAGTAGTAGGAAATGGTGCAGGTGTTGTAGGCCATGGTCTTGGTAAAGCAAAAGAAGTACAAGAAGCTATTACAAAAGGTATTGAAGATGCAAAAAAGAATTTGATAAAAGTTCCAATCATGCATGGTACAATTCCTCATGATCAATTATCTAAAGAAGGTGCCGCTAAGGTTTTAATAAAGCCAGCTGCTCATGGTACTGGTGTAATAGCTGGAGGTAGTATGCGTGCTGTTTTAGAAGCTGCGGGTATTACAGATATTTTAGCTAAAAACTTAGGGTCTGCTAACCCAGTAAACGTTGTAAAGGCTACTATCAAAGCTTTGGCTACTTTACGTGAACCAATTGCAGTTTCAAGAACTCGTAACATTTCTTTGAAAAAAGTATTTAATGGATAATAACTAGTATTTAGTACTTAGTACTTAGTATTTAGAAAAAAATATTACAGATGAAAAAAATTAAAGTAACTCAAGTAAAAAGCGTAATCGATAGATCTGAGCGTCAAAAAAGAACGATGGAAGCGTTGGGTTTAACAAAAATGCACAAAACGGTTGAAAAAGAAGCTACTCCTCAAATATTAGGAATGGTTGCTAAAGTAAATCATTTAGTGAAGGTAGAAGAAGCATAAATCAATAGGCAAATATTGCAATGTGCAATTATGCCAATAAATAAATAATTCTGCACATTTGCATAATCTGCATTTTTGCATATTTTTTAAAAGCGAGCCCCGAATGCTTTCGAGGCGTAAGTAAAAAACAAAAGCAATATGAATTTACATTCTCTAAAGCCTGCAAAAGGCGCTACACACAAAGCCATAAGAATAGGTCGTGGTGAAGCAAGTGGAAAGGGTGGTACATCTACTAAAGGTAACAAAGGTGGTCAAAGTCGTGCTGGTTACAAAAGTAAGCCTGGTTTTGAAGGTGGTCAAATGCCTATACAACGTCGAGTACCCAAGCGTGGTTTTAAAAATATTAATCGTGTAGAGTATGTTGCTCTTAACATTGGTAAAATAGATCATTATGCTGAAAAATATGGTATTACCGAGTTTAGTCTTACCAACCTTTACATAAATGGTTTAATTAGTCAAAATGACAACGTTAAATTATTAGGTAATGGAGAAATAAAAGGAAAATATACTTTTAAAGTAAACGCAGCAAGTGCTAAAGCCAAAGAAGCAATTGAAGCAGTTGGTGGAACAATAGAAATAGTAAAATAAATTACCGATATTTGTACGACGCATTTTAGGATGCGTCTTTTTACTTTTTGTACAATAAAAACGAAATTAATTCTGTGAAGAAGTTTATAACTACATTAAAAAACATTTGGTCTATTGAGGAATTGCGTAAAAAAATTACCTTTACTCTAGGCCTAGTTTTAATCTACATAGTAGGTACACACATAATATTACCTGGTATTGATCCTGAGGTATTACAAAAGCTAGCTAAAGAAGGTTCTAAGGGTGGCGGAGGTTTACTGGGCTTGCTTGATACTTTTGTAGGAGGATCTTTTAACAGAGCTTCTATTTTTGCATTGGGTATAATGCCTTACATTTCTGCTTCTATTTTTATGCAATTGGTTACCATTTTGGTACCACAAATGGCTAAAATTCAGAAAGAAGGTGAAACTGGTAGAAAGAAAATCAATCAATGGACTCGTTATCTTACGGTTATAGTAACAGCTTTCCAAGCTTTTGCTTATATCAGTTTCTTAAAAGGAACTTATGAAACAGCTATTATACCTGCATTTTTAAATTACTTTACTTTGTCTACAGTTGTAGTGCTTACAGCTGGTACATTGTTTGTAATGTGGTTGGGCGAAAAAATAACTGACAAAGGTCTAGGAAATGGTACATCTATTATAATTATGATAGGTATACTTGCTCGTCTTCCACAAGCACTTTTCCAAGAATATAAATCTCGTATTGAAATTGGTGCTGGTGGTTTATTATTAATGCTGATTGAAATTGTATTTCTTGTAGCAATAATAATGGGTTTAATCATGCTTGTACAAGGTACAAGAAAAGTGCCTGTGAGTTATGCAAAACAATTAGTTGGTAATAGCGAATTGGGTGGAGCTCGTAATTTTTTACCATTAAAAGTAAATGCAGTTGGTGTAATGCCTATCATATTTGCTCAAGCAATCTTATTTTTTATTGGCTTTGTAATTGGATTAGGTAAAACTGGTGGAACTCCTTTTTTAAGTGATCATAAGAATATTTGGTATATGCTTATTTATACTGTTGCTGTAATAGCCTTTACCTTTCTTTACACAGCGCTTATTTTTAACCCAAAGCAAATGGCTGATGAGTTAAAGCGTAACAACGGTTTTATACCGGGTGTAAAACCTGGTCAAGAAACGGCAGATTATATTGGAACTATAATGGATAGAATTACTTTACCGGGAGCTATTTTATTAGCTTTAGTAGGTATTTTACCAGGTATTTTTGAAGCAATTTTTAAAATGCAAACAAGTTTCTCTACGTTCTTTGGCGGTACATCTTTGTTGATTATGGTAGGAGTAGTTTTAGATACTTTACAGCAAATAGAAACTCAATTGTTAATGCGTCAATATGATGGCTTAATGAATAGTGGTAGAATACAAGGACGCCAAACAATGGACACAGCTACCACAACAAAATCTAGCGTATAATTTTTTAAAATAGATTTAATACTTTTATAAAACCCTGACGAATTTCGTTGGGGTTTGTTTTAATACAGCATTTATGGCTAAAATAATATACAAAACAAAAGAGGAAATAGAAATTATGCGGCATAGTTGCTTGCTAGTAGGCAAAACACATGCAGAAGTAGCAAAGGTTTTAAAACCAGGAATGACAACAATGCAAGTAAACATTTTAGTTGCGGAGTTTATTAAAGATAATGGAGGAATACCATCATTCTTAAATTACCATGG
>JAYVID010000357.1:0-10194 GCA_043770525.1 Ferruginibacter sp. | reverse complement strand
TACTGTACCTGCTAGTGCAGTGATTGATGCACCTGCCCAAAGCTCAGCTGTATTTGTTTTTATAACTTTACCTACTTTGTTTGTAGCAAGGGTTGGGTCAGTTACAACAGTTGCTTGTTCTGCTCCACCAAATCCTACCAAACCATAATTTACAGTAACATCATCAAATGTTACAGGTACGTTCATTTGGGTAAGTGCACCTCCACCTCCTGAATTAATTAACCTTACATCATCAAACAACCAAGTATAATTGGCTGTTCCATTACCTGCAGTACCTAAATCAAAAATAAAAACCAATTTACTGTATTGAGCAATTGTACTTATTGTGCTGTAATCAAAAGTTAAATCTTCCCAAGCATTTGCCACAGTTGATGTTACTTCTTTTTCATAGTTTATACTTGCGTCTGTTGCATTTTCTACTTTCAATAAAAGCTTTGCACCAACTCTTGGCGAAAATACTTTTACTTTAAATGTTTTATTTATACTAAAATTCATTGGAGATGCTAGTGAAATAAAACTTCCACCATAAACTTCACCTGCACCCTTTACCATTTTAGCTACATTGGCACTTGTATTTATTCCATTTATTTGTGTGTTAGCAATTTTAGTTGTAGCACCACCACCAAAATCGGTGAAGGCATAATTCAACGTTGTAGATTCAAAATCCAATGGTAATATTGGTAAAGTAGAAGTACCACCGCCTCCAGCTGCACCAAATTTTACATCATCAAAATAATAAATTCTTTCTCCTGCCACTGCACCTGTTACACCAAAATTAAAAAAGATACTAGCCTTGTTAAAAGTATATGCTGCATTAAATGGGCTTGTACCTGCCGATTGATTATTAAAATTAAATTCCAAAGTTTGCCATGTATTAGCTGCACCTGTAAATTGTACATCAGTCTCGCAACTTTTAGTTGGATCGTTTTTGTCTTCTACTTTTAGCTTTATAGATATACCTGTATGCGGACTCCATACTCTTACATTCATTCTTCTTTCTGCTGCTGTAAAAGGTATGGGGTTTGCAAAACTTGTTTGCACAGTACCAGCAAGTGCGGTTATAGATGCACCTGCCCACAGTTCAGCCGTATTTGTTTTTATAACTTTACCTACTTTGTTTGTAGCAAGTGTGGGATCTATTACAACTGTAGCTTGCTCTGCACCACCAAAACCAACCAAGCCATAGTTTACTGTAGCATCATCGAATGTTACTGGCACATTCATTTGTGTTTGTGCTATTGTTACCAACGAACAAAGCAAAACAGAAAAGAAAAAGTATATTTTTTTCATATTGAAATTTTTAGCAAAAAATTATTGTAAATCAGTTATTATTTTGAATATAAATTTAAAAGACCTTTCTTAATATTATAGAAGATGTCAACCTGAGCCTTTCGAAGGCGGGTTTCTATAAGCGCAACGGGTTCGACAAACTCACCCTTACGACCTTTCAAATATGAACTTTCTACGGAATCATCTTATACACCCTCACATAATCAACTTCCATTGCTGTTGGAAAAGCATTATTGTCTACACCTTGCACTCCACCCCAGTTGCCACCAACTGCTACATTTAACAACAAATGAAAAGGCTTATTAAATGGCCATGCTGTAAAGCCTGTGTTGTTGTTTAAAAATTCAAAATAAGAAATACCATCTATGTATCCTCGCACTGCATAAGGTGTCCAATCTACTCTGTAAATATGAAACGCCTCTGTAGCATCTCCAATAACTTTTGTAGATGTTTTTTGAGTACCTCTTGTGTGGTTAAATGCAGATGTGTGTACGCTACAATGAATTTTATTTACATCATATCCTACATGCTCCATAATATCTATTTCTCCAGATCCTGGCCAGTTTCCATAAGCATTGTCGCTGCTCAACATCCATATAGCAGGCCATGTACCTCTTCCCTTAGGTATTTTTGCTTTTACTTCAAAACGACCATATAACCAATCTCCTTTTCCTTTTGTTATCATACGAGATGAAGTAAAATCTCTACCTAATAAAGTTTCTTTTTTTGCCGAAATAACTAAATTACCGCCACTAATACTTGAATTTACACCACTGGTATAATACTGCAATTCATTATTTCCCCAGCCATTACCTCCAGTTTCAAAAGTCCACTTAGTGGCATCTGGAGCTGAACCTGTGTTAAATTCATCTTGCCAAATTGGTGTTGCTTCAAACAGCCAGTTTTTTTCTATCACTTGCTCAGCAGGTTTAATTTCTGGAATATCTTTTTTTTGTGTGCAAGAAAAAAAAGTAGTTGGTATAATTAAGAAAGCAAAAAAATATTTATTTATTTTTTTCATGGTATATAATTTTAAAGTGCAACAAATTTAAATTGAAAAACAGTGTTTGTACCATTGCCTGCACGTAATGTCATTTTAGTAGCAGTAATATCTATTATGCGATATACATTTTCAGTAGGTACATCTGTAACTCCTATAAAAGCAGTAGGAGGTGCACCAGGTAATTGTATTGTGCCCAAGCCTGCAACACCGCCAGTAGTAGCAGCAAATGTATAAGCTACGGTATATGACCTGTCACTACCACAATTATAATTTGGTGCAATATTTCCACCATTAAAAGTAGAGCCATTTGCATTGTAAACTACATTACCACTTGCAGTAAAAGTAAACCTATCATCACTTTGACAATTTCCATCTAACGGACCTCCGCCAAAATAAGTAGAAGGACTAGCTTCTGTGCCTACAACAATAGGGTTTGCACCTGGTGTTGGGTCAAGTCTCCATGTTCTACTTACTGCACCAGTAAGTAATGCTTTTATTCCTGCTATACCAAGGGTTTGTACTTTTTTTAATTTTATTTCTAATAAATTTCCACCAGAAGCTGCCCTCAAAGTCATTGTAGTAGCGGTATAATTTTGTACCGTGTATGTATTAAAATCTACCACATCAGTAGTGCCTATAAATGGTTTACCTGGACCAGTAGCCAATGCACTTAAAATTATTTTGGGTAATTGCCCAGCCTTTGCAACTACTTTATAAGAGGGTGCATTTGGCTTTGGCGCTTGGCAACTAAAGCCTGATTGTGCATCAAAAGTTTGCCCTACTGCATCATATTCAAAAACACCATCTGCTTTAAATTTATATAAGTCATCTACCTGGCATGGAGCAGCAGCACCACTAAAAAACACTTGTGTACCATCACCAGACAAAACCTGTATAGCATCTGCATCAGTGCTCCATGTCCACACGGTATTGTTGTTACAGCCAGTAAGCGTATTATAAAAATCATTTTGGCAAGCATCTATTACAAATATTCTTTTGGTAACAGTATTGTTTCCATTGGTACCAACAGTTGTCAATCTTACTGCATAATCACCTCCCACATTGTATTTATGTATTGGACTTTTTTCTGCTGATAATAAAGTATTGTCTCCAAAGTCCCATTGATACTGGGTAGCTTGTTCACTTACATTTGTAAAGGTAACAGTAGGTTCAAATGGCAGCGTATCTTGTAATGGTTTTACAACAAAAGTAAAATCAGCTTTGGATGCAGAACCGTTTAAGCCTACAATATCCTTTTTACATTGCACAAGCAATATGCTTAGTGTAATGCAAACAAAGGGTGTAATTATATTAATTTTTTTCATATATTTTTTTTAAAAAAATTCTTTTTCGTAGTTTTTAATACCCAGTATTTTGAGTGAGGTTTACATTTTTATCTCTCTCTCCTTGCGGTATCGGCATAAATCTATGTTTTGCACTTATGTTGGTTTTTCCAGCGGCTGTCATTACAGTTATAAAATAGTTTGTATTAGGATGACGAAGCAAATCATACCAACGATGCATTTCAAAACCAAGTTCCAATCTTCTCTCTTTATACATTGCATCGAGCCATGCTGCATCAGATAATCCTGCTGCCATTGGTGCAAGTCCTGCTCTAGCCCTTACTAAATCTACCGAAGGCTTACCTATAGCAGGCCCTGCAGCTTCTGCATGTATCAGCAATACTTCTGCATAGCGCATAATAGGTACATTCAATGCACTTCTCCACTGCCCTGCATCACCCAATTGGTCATCTACCGAAATGAAATATTTTTTTGTATTTAAACCAAAAGGTGAACCTACCAATGATGTTGGTTGTACATAAGTATTGTAAGTATCGCCAGGTATCCAAATAGTACGATTTCTTCTTTTATCAATAATGGTATTATATCCTGCTCCTGTTTTTTCATATTGATCTACAAAATTTCTGGTAGGTACTGTAAAACCATAACCACCCTCTGGTACGATACCTTGTGCACGTGGTCCATAAAATGTGTTGATGCCTGTGCCAGCACCATATATTGAAAATGTACCACCACCACTTCTGTACTGCACTTCAAATAGAGATTCTCTTCCATTTTCTGTTGACAATTTAAAATTATCTGCATAGTCCGTCCACAAGCTATAGCCATAAGTGCTTGCATTATCTATTACCTCTTTTGCTTTAGCTGCTGCATTTATTTTATCGCCTAATGTTAAGTATACACTTGCCAATAATCCTTTGGCCGCACCAGCAGTTGCTCTACCTTTATCATCACCAGTAGTTGTATTGGGCAATAATGTTTCTGCACTTTTTAAATCAGCAATTATTTGTGTATACACTTGTGCCTTTGGTGACCTAGCTATTAAATAAGATTCTGATGCGGTAATGGCGTTGGTATATAAAGGCACATCGCCAAATAAGCGTACTAAGTGAAAATAATATAAGCCTCTTAAAAATTTTGCTTCGCCAATACTCCTATTTCTGATAGCAGGGTTCATAACCTCCACTAGTGGTGTTTTCTCTACTATGAGGTTTGTTCTTAATATTCCAAAATAGCATTGCGCCCACATTATTTGAATAATTGGATTAAAAGAAGACATGCTAAAGTTATCTAACTCTGCTGTTTCAGCACCATCTCCACCACCACCACCACCAAGGTCTGCATCATCACTCATAATATCTCCTAAGTGCCATGCACTGCCACTATAAATTGCAGAGAGTGGTGTATAGGCAGCATTTGTAGCCGTTACAATTTCTTTTTCTGTTTTGTAATAGTTTTCTATGGTTACGAGAGGTATTGTAGGTGTCTCTATCAATAAACTTTTTTTACATTGTGTAAAAAATAGTATCACTACAAAAAGTAAACTAAATTGATTTATAAATATTTTTTTCATGTTTTATTTTTTGCTCTATTTAAATCGAATAAAAAATCTTTTTCTTTTTGCCTTTATAAGGAAATTTCCTAGTTTAAAAATCCACTGTTACACCTGCAATAAATGTTCTTGCTTGCGGATAAAATCCTATGTCAACACCATTACCCACTTCAGGGTCTAATCCTGTGTATTTAGTTATCGTTACAAGATTTTGTGAGCTCACATAAATTTGTGCTTTTTTTAAGTTCATTAAATTTGACCATCTTGAAGGAATATTATAAGCAATACGCAAATTTTTAATTCTTACATAAGAAGCATCCTCTACAAATCTGTCGGAAACCCTACTATTTTTATTAGGATCGTCTAAAGTAACCCTTGGTTGAGTATTGCTAGAACCTGGCCCAACCCACCTCTTTAAAACTTCGTTAGAATAGTTACCATTACTCACACCACCTTCTGTATACCAGCGTGTAAAGTTTAATACTTTATTACCTTCAGATCCTTGTATAAAGAGTGTTAATTCTATATTTTTATAGTTGATAGTATTAGTAATACCGTAAGTAAAAGTAGGAATAGAGTTACCAATATTTGTTCTGTCTTGGTCATTAATAATCCCATCTCCATTCAAGTCTTTAAACCTAAAGTCTCCGGGAGCTGTACTTGTAGTGGGATTATTTCCCGCAGTTTGTACAGCATGTGCTGCTATTTCTTTATAATCTTGAAAAATACCATCTGTTACAAATCCGTAAAAGAAGTTGGCAGCTGCACCTTGTTGTATTCTTTTACTACCTCCACCAATTCTATCAAAGCCCTGATCTAATGTACCTGATAAAATGCCTAGTGATATAATTTTATTTTTGTAAGAACTTATGACTGTACTGGCATTCCAATTAAAAGATTTTGTACTTGCTACTTTGCCTGATAAGGTTAAATCTATACCCCTATTTTGTAATGTACCAGTGTTAAATGTTACAGCTTCGTAAGTACCAGATAATAATATAGGATTTACATCCAGCAATAAATCTATTGATTTACGTTGGTATACATCCACAGAAAAATTAAGTGCATTTTTAAAAACAGTACCATCAATACCAAAGTTTAGCTGTTCATTTTTTTCCCATTTTATATCGGGGTTAAAAGTTCTGCTTATGCCTGCACCATTTACTAAACCACCTGAACCAGCAGAATTACCAAATGTGTATTGAAAAGATTGATTGATACTTGGTATATATTGATTGCCAGGCACATTAGGATTACCCGCATAACCAAAACTTGCTCTCACTTTTAGTTCATCTAACCACTTTACATTTTGTAAAAATGGCTCTTCACTTAGTCTCCAACCTGCAGATACTGCGGGAAAAGTAGCAAACTTATTTTGCGGAGCAAATACAGAAACACCATCTCTGCGAATAGAGAAGTTTAAATACCCCCTGCTATCGTAATCATAATTTAATCTACCAATGTATGAAATAAAGCGTCTCCCAATAATATCTTGTGCATTGTTATCTATCTGTGTTGGGTCTGTTATTGGCAGCACTTGTGGGTCTAACACTGGAATGGATTGTAAAAAAACCCCGCTTCTACTTGCTGAAACATAAGAAACACTGCTTGCTTGATAACTGTAACCAGCTACCGCATTTATTTTATGTTTCTTAAATAATGTTTTATCATAAGTTAAAGTATACTCTGCTAAGTAATCGGTATTTAAACCTTTATAAACACCATAAGATGTTCTATCAAAAGGTCTTCCGCCTGAGGATGGTGTAATTGGTCTAAAATTATTATTTTCTTGATAAATATAATCACCACCAAACAGGGCTTTAAATTTTAAATCTTTTATAGTTTCTATTTCAGCATATACGTTACCCGTAATTCGATATTTATTATTTACATTTTTTGGCACTTCTAATTGATAAACAGGATTAGGCTCATTAAATCCATCCACATTTCCGTTTCCACCTGCGTAAGTACCATCTGCATTGCGAGGCTTTACAGTAGGTGGTGCAGTAAGTGCTAATAATACAACACTATTAAATGGGCTGTACGTATCTGTACCATGCTCTATAAATTTACTTAGCGATAATGAGTTGCCTATTTTTATTCTATTACTCACTTTCACATCTCCATTAAAACGAAGATTGAAACGTTCAAAATCTGTGTTGTAAATAATTCCATCTTGCTTAAAATAACCTGCAGACAAAGAAAATTGTGCCTTATCTGAACCACCTGCCGCAGTAAGGTTTACACTTTGCATGGCTGCTTTTCTAAAAATTTCATTTAGCCAATTTGTTCCCTCTCCATACTGTTGTTCAATCGCATTAAAGTCTGCTAACTTAGGCAGAATTGTTTTTCCACTTGCAATAGCGGCTTCACTGTTAATAATGGCATACTCTCTTGCATTAAGCATTGTAGGTAGTTGCCAAGCTTGTTGTATCCCTCTGTAGGTGTCAAACGTAAAACTTGTTTTACCAGATTTACCTCTTTTGGTTGTTATTATAATTACTCCATTTGAAGCTCTTGACCCATAAATTGAGGTTGCTGCCGCATCTTTTAGTACATCTATACGCTCAATATCGGCTGTACCGAAAGAGTTTAAAACATTATCCGATTCTTGATCTGGTAAAGGATAACCATCAACTACTACCAACGGATTGTTCGTTCTTGTTAAAGAAGATATTCCTCTAATTCTTATCTGAGTACCACCTGTACCACCTGGAGCACCACTACCTTGTGTGATGGTTACACCAGATACCTTACCTTGTATTGCTTGTGCAGCATCAGATACGGGGGCTTTTACTATTTCTTTAGATAACATAGAGGAAATTGCAGTAGATAATTCTTTTCGCTTTTTTGTACCATATCCAATTACAACTACTTCATTAAGGTCTTTATCTAATTCTATCATTTGCACATCTACTGTATTTGTAGAATTAATTTTTATAGTTAAAGTACTAAAGCCAACATAACTTACAAGCAACGTAGCTCCCTTTTCTGCAGCAATAGAAAAACTACCTGTTGCATCTGTTAGGGTGTTTGTCTTTGTACCCTTTACCAATATAGAAGCTCCTACTAATGGGTCGCCTGTAGATTTTGCACGCACTTTACCTGTAATATTTTGTGCATTTGCTACAAAGCACATTATACCCAACATCAAAAAGGAAAATAATTTTTTAATACTCATGTTTATTTTTTTAAGAATCAGTGTTTGCTATCTTGTAAATATAACAAAGAGGAGATTTCCTCCTCTTTGTTTATTTTACAACTTACAGTTTTTTTTTATTCTTGTATTTCTAAAAACTTAATTTATTACTACTTTTTCTATTGATCTATTGGTGCCATCTTTTATTTCTAAATAATAGTTACCACTTGCAACGTTAGAAATATCAAAACTTAATGTAGAACTAGCATTCAACTTATTTATAGTTTTAAAAATAATCGTTTGCCCTACACTGTTTATTAATCTAATGCTTGCATTTTCATTTTCTACCAATCCTATATTTACTTTTAATACATTACTTGCAGGATTAGGGAAGAAAGAAAAACTTGCTATATCTTCTTTATCAAATTTTACAGAAACAATAGACGAGTATGTAAACCTTCCGTCTATATCAATTTGTTTAAGTCTATAATAGTTTACACCAACTTTTGGAGCTTTATCGATGGTTGTATAATTATTTTTTGAATTACCTTGAGAAGGTACAAATTCTAATGAGGTAAAGTTTCTACCATCTGTACTTTTTTCTACTTCAAAACCTTTGTTGTTGGCTTCACTTAAAGTTGTCCAATTAATATTAGCAACATTTTTATTTTTAGTGGCTGTTAGGTTTGTAAGTGTTATTGGTAGTACATTAGCAGTTGTAAAATATACGTTATCAATATAAACGGTTGCAGCTCCTGTTGGCAATGCAGAAAAAATCATTTGAGATAAATTTGCCCTAGTTGTTAATCCCGTAAAGGCAGACATAGAAACATTGTAACTATTCCAACCTGCTTGGGTTAATGTAGGTACTACATATTCATGCTCTCTATCATCACCTCCACCAAAGCTATTGTTTGCTCCAAAGTCTACTAACTTTACTCTAAAAACTGTTGCATTGGGTGTCCATACATCTATGTGAAAAATTTGCATTGCTGTAACATTTAATGAGTTTGCACCTACAAATTCTATTCCTACAAAATCTAAATTACTGTACAATTTTGTGTCATTACCTGCAATTTGCAAATCTGTAAGTGTTGCATTACTCCAAACTGTTCTCCATGTATCTACAGGTACATTTGTGTAAGCATTGCTAAATAATGAAATAACATTAGTAGCCGCCACAGTAGGTGTAGGTGCTGCTACCATTGGTGGGCCAACGGTTACTACTAAAGGAGCTGTGATTATACCTGATGAAAAACCACCTGCTGCTGCTTGGGTAGCAGTAATAGTAGATGTACCTGCACCTACAATTGTAATTACATTTCCTGCTATTGTAGCTACTAAAGGATTGCTACTTGTATAAGTAAATGCGCCTGGGCTAGTGCTTGTAGGTGCAGTTATTGTTACTGGAGAAGCACCTACTACTTGTGCAGGTATAGTAAAGTTTGACAATACTGGTGCATTAGGCACATTATATAAGTAAACATTATCTACATAAACGGTTGCAGCTCCTGTTGGCAATGCAGAAAAAATCATTTGAGATAAATTTGCCCTTGTTGTTAATCCCGCAAAGGCAGACATAGGAACATCGTAACTATTCCAACCTGCTTGAGTAAGTGTAGGAACTACATATTCATGCTCTCTATCATCACCGCCACCAAAGTTATTGTCCGCTCCAAAGTCTACTAACTTTACTCTAAATACTGTTGCATCGGGTGTCCATACATCTATGTGAAAAAATTGCATGGCTGTAGCATTTATTGAGTTTGCTCCAACAAATTCTATTCCTACAAAATCTAAATTACTATACAATTTTGTGTCATTACCTGCAATTTGCAAATCTGTAAGTGTTGCATTACTCCAAACTGTTCTCCATGTATTTACAGGTACGTTTGTGTAAGCATTG
>JAYVID010000356.1:0-3913 GCA_043770525.1 Ferruginibacter sp. | reverse complement strand
AAATATTTTTAATGACACAAGAAAGCGCAATAAAAATCTTTGAACAAAAGGAAGTTCGTTCTGTATGGAATGAAGAAGAAGAAAAATGGTATTTTTCTGTAGTTGATATTATTGAAGTACTCACTGAAAATGAAAGACCAAGAAAATATTGGAGTGATTTAAAGTCCAAATTAAAAAAAGAAGGTAGTGAACTGTCCGAAAAAATCGGACAGTTGAAATTGAAGGCAGAAGATGGCAAAATGAGAATAACTGACATAGCGAATACTGAACAATTATTTCGCCTTATACAATCTATACCTTCCCCCAAAGCAGAGCCATTTAAGCAATGGCTTGCAAAAGTAGCAAGAGAAAGGATAGATGAAATACAGGATCCTGAAATAGGTATAGACAGATTAATGGAAACGTATCTCAAAAAAGGGTATAGTAGAGAATGGGTAAATCAACGACTGAAAAGTATAGAAATACGAAAAGATTTAACAGATGAGTGGGATGAACGTGGTGTACAAAAAGGGCAAGAATATGCTATTTTAACTGATGAAATAACTAAAGCTTGGAGTGGAAAAACAGTAAGGGAATATAAAAAATTTAAAGACCTTAAAACAGAAAATTTAAGAGATAATATGACAAACTTAGAATTAGTTTTGAATATGCTTGCAGAAGCTACAACAACGGAAATAAGCAAAGAAAGAAAACCAAATACATTTGAAGACAATAAAAAAGTAGCGAAAAAGGGAGGACAAATAGCTGGTGATACCAGAAAAAAAATAGAGCATGAGACTGGTAAAAAGATTGTATCTAAAATAAATGCAAAAGAGATAAAAGTTGTAAAAAGATTAAAAGCGTAGAAAAAATTAGTGGTAAATTATATCTAGTTTTATTGATGCAGATACCTGCCATATAATAAGTTAAGGTATTGCTGCTGCTAAAATTAACTCGAATATGGCGGAATTTAAGGTGGGTTTTTTCAAGTGTAATACATTTGGCAGATGGCAATTTGCAATTTGGCAAATAGCAAAAATCTCACTTTGTAAGTAAAATTTTTAAAAAGAAAAAAGCGAAATTCAATTAAACTAATAGAGCTAAACAAAAGATTTTTATAAATTCCTCAAACGAATTGAGGAATTTAACAATTAAAGAGTTTAAAACAAAACAATTGAATACAATAACTTTATACACAGACGGCTCAGCCCGAGGCAACCCAGGTCCAGGAGGATATGGCGCATTACTTATTTTTGGTAATCACCAAAAAGAAATATCACAGGGGTTTAAGCATACCACCAATAATAGAATGGAGTTGTGGGCGGTAATAGCTGGGCTAGAAGCTATTACCAAAAGAGAAATACCTGTAACTATTTATAGTGATAGTAAATATGTGGTAGATAGCATAAGCAAAGGCTGGTTAGATAATTGGATAAAAACAAACTTTAAAGGAGATAAAAAAAATCCAGATTTGTGGAAGAGGTATCATGCACTTGCAAAAGAATTTACGATAAATATAGTATGGGTAAAAGGCCATGCAGATAACCCTTATAATAACAAGTGCGATGAATTGGCTACTACAGCTGCTGATGGTAAAGATTTATTGATTGATGAAGGGTATAAAGGTTAAAAGTTCAAAGTTGAAGGTTCAAGGGCAACACTTCAAATTTGAATAAATTTTCAACCTTCAACTTTCAACTTTTAATTACTTTTGCTGTATGACAAACCTATCCGTAAACATAAATAAAATAGCTACGCTTCGTAATGCAAGAGGTGGCGATAATCCTAACGTAGTAAAGGCTGCTTTAGATATTGAGCGATACGGTGCTTATGGAATAACGGTACATCCTAGGCCAGATGAGCGACACATCACTTATAAAGATGTATACGATTTAAAAAAAGTATTAACTACAGAATTTAATATTGAAGGAAACCCCACTGAAGATAGTTTTGTAAAATTAGTTTTAGAAAACAAACCTACACAAGTAACATTGGTACCAGATGCTAAAGGGCAATTAACCAGCAACCATGGTTGGGATACAATTACCCATAAAGATTTTTTAAAAAACATCATTTCAACTTTTAAAAATGAAGGTATAAGAGTTTCTATTTTTGTAGATGCAGATATAGAGATGATAGCAGGAGCAAAAGATACAGGCACAGATAGAATAGAATTGTATACAGAAAGTTACGCTTCTCAATTTGCAAAAAACAACAAGCAGTTGGCAATTGTGCCATTTATTGCTGCAGCAAAGAAAGCAAATGAGCTAGGCTTGGGTATAAATGCTGGGCATGATTTAGACTTGCAGAATCTTCAATACTTTGCACATCAAGTTCCACATTTGTTAGAGGTATCTATTGGCCATGCTTTAATAGCTGATGCACTTTACTTAGGGTTAGAAAATGCTGTTCAGATGTATAAAAGGCAATTAAATTTTTAATATTGAATTGCTGTAATTGTAAACTTAATTTATTGCAGCAAATTTTTCTAGATATTTATTTATAGCCATTCGTTTTTCATCATTTAAATGGTAACTAATATTATCTTCATAATATTTTTTTAAATCATAAAAAGCATAATTTTCTTTTTCAATTATTTTATCAAGTACTTTAAAACCTTCTCCTAGGGTTTCATTAAACTTTTCTAAGAAAGTTGCATTTAAAATCTTATTTGAAACCCACACTGCAAATACAAATGGCTGACCTGTCATTGCAAACCAAGCAGCACCTAGGTCATATACATATCTACTTTGTTGTCTTTGTTTAAAAGCCCTATCCCCTATTACCAACCCTGCTGTATTTTCCATTATTTTTTGCTCGTACCCTACAGTAGCTACCTCAAACAGTGGATTTATTTTCCAATATTCTTTTAATAAGATTTTAAGCAAGCCTACAGAAGTCATACTTTGATAATCTAATAAAATGGTATCGATTTCTTCTAAAGGTACATCACTAAACAAGCACACACTGGCTACTTCTCCTTTTGTACCTATACAATAATCTGAAATAATATAATGCTCCTCAAGCAATGGAATACTTGCTACGGGTATGAGTGCAATTTCTATTTCATTTTTTACCAGCATTTGAGCAATGTTTGCAGGAAAATCAGTAATCAACTCCACTTCATCCATCATCATACCTTGCTCAAACCCATATATGAGCGGCTTTGTGTTTAAATAGCTTACAGCAGCAACCCTTATTTTTTTGTCCAAGTTGTTTCGTTTAATTTTGTGCGAAATTAGTTTAAACAAACATTACTCATGCAACTTTCTCCTTTACAAGCCATATCTCCTATTGATGGTAGATACAATAAAGCAACTGCTCATTTATCTGATTATTTTTCTGAATATGCACTTATAAAATATAGAATTAAAGTAGAGGTAGAATATTTTATTTTACTTGGAGAAAAAAAGTTTTTTAAAATAGATGCAAAACTTAAAAATGCTTTGAGGCTGCTGGTTACAAATTTTAGTGAAGCCGATGCACAGCAAATAAAAAACACAGAAGCCATTACCAACCACGATGTAAAAGCAGTAGAATATTTTTTAAAAGAAAAACTCAATACACTCAATGCAAGTGAACTTAAAGAATGGATACATTTTGGTCTTACATCTCAAGACATTAATAACACTGCTGTACCTATGTTGTGGAAAGATGCTGTAGAGCAAGAATATTTACCAGCCATAATAAACGTACAACAGCATTTAAAAAAACTGGCACAACAATGGAAAGCTATACCCATGCTAGCTCGTACACATGGGCAGGCTGCAAGCCCTACTATTTTGGGAAAAGAAATAATGGTTTTTGTAGAGCGATTAGAAAATCAAATTATACTGTTTAGCCATATACCTTTTAGTGGGAAATTTGGTGGTGCTACGGGTAATTTTAATGCGCACCATGTAGCTTATCCAAAATTTAATTGGGTAAAATTTGC
>JAYVID010000355.1:0-8298 GCA_043770525.1 Ferruginibacter sp. | reverse complement strand
TAACAATTATTTCTGTTTATCACCATAAAAGAAATCCTAAAAATAAGTACGTAAAATAATTTTTCTGTAAAGGGATAATGAAATACTGATATGATATTTTTTGTAACCCCCATCTCGGTTTCAGTCCCACAAAACGTTCGCTTCGGTATCAACCCTCAATAATCATCTAACCTTAGTAGCAAAATAAGTTTGTAATAGACAACTCAGGTGAATATAGAAATGCTTGGTTTGATTTTAAAAATAAACGTTATTATGAATGGGAAGGAAATCTGATAAATTTATATAAACCGAATTAAATAACATTTCTTATTGAACAAAAATAGGAATGTTTACATTACTGATACCATTATCAATACCAACTACCAAATATCCACTTACTCCAATAGGAATTTCCAAAGATGACACCCAATTATTAGAGCTATAAAATTTTGCCTCTTGGTTAAAAACAACTGCCCCTGCAGCGTTTATCACTCTTATCATACCAATGTTATTCTTAAATTGGTTGGGCAAATTAAAAATATGTAAATGTTTATTTGAAAATGAAATTTTTACACCTATTTCATTGTTTTTTTTATTGATAACAGAAATAATTTTTGAAAACGTAAATGTACCATCTTGCGAAATAATTTTTAAACGATAAAAGTTTTTTTCTATAGATGTATTATCAGCCCATTCATAAAAATTATTGTTATTATTTTTTGCAGGGATACTAACTTTTTTTACAAAATTAATTCCATCGTTACTAAGCATTATTTCGTAAGCACTAATATTTTTTTCTTCGGTTGTTTGCCATTGCAGCATTATTTTTTGTTGCATAGCCGTACCGGTAAATTGCAATAGATTTAGAGGCACTACTGTAGCTGAAAGTTCGTAAGCGCCAATATCTGTAGTGCTTTGCAAAGTACGTGGCATAAAAGAAACAGGGTGCATATACTGAAACACAGGCATTAAACTTAAGCCATTATTGGCATTGCCGGAGTTAGTGCCAGCATTAATAGCCAACGAGGTAGCAGCTATTTGATAATTATATGCTGCTGCATTTATAAATCCTACTATCGCAATATTGTTTACTATTTTATTGGTAAGCGAATCTATAATGGTACTTGAACCGCCAAAATTTATGATTGTAGCAGGCCCAGCAAAAATATTGTTATACACTTTTATAAGTGTAGTAGCGGCATTTGCTTGCAAAAAACTTCCACCAGCAGTTCGTTCATTTACAAAAGTATTGTTGATGACATATATTTCATGGGGAGCAGCATTTACAAGCCCTTCTAGGCCGTATCCCACTACATTTCCATTTTGTCCATTTGGCCCTTGATGCAGAATATTTCCAATTAAAAAAGTTACTCCACCATTTGGCAAATCTATCTCTC
The DNA here is from genome assembly GCA_043770525.1 of Ferruginibacter sp. GTDB lineage: Bacteria > Bacteroidota > Bacteroidia > Chitinophagales > Chitinophagaceae > Ferruginibacter. Next base: position 6,922 of record JAYVID010000355.1, on the reverse strand, counting down.
TGCTTGCATTGCCTGTAGCTTCGTTAGAAAAACGATTGTACAATAAAAAATTTACCCTTGCTCTCGATTTAAATTCGTGCCCCACATTGGCATGATGAAAATAGCAAAAACGAATGATGGCACTATCTACACGGCCAATGTAAATATTATGCGCTTGGCCAACACCATCTCCATTAAAACCAAATTCAGAATTATCTATAATGATATTACCAGCATTGGTATTGTTTGTTAAAATGCCATTTTCATTGTTGTGAAAATAACAGTTTTTTATTTTTATGCCAATACCATCTAACCGAATACCAGCGCCATTGGCATCGGGTACGGCAGCTTCTGAAAATTCAATATTATCTGCGGTAATATTATTGCCTGCAAAAACCCAAATGCCTTTGCCCAAAACATACTGCCCATTGGCACGCAAGTGTGGTTTGCCACCTACACCCTTTAGCAAAAGATTGGATGCGTACCAAGCACATACATCACCCAGATATGTGGCGGCATCTATTTCTACAGTATCATTATTATTTACTAAAGAAGCTACTTGGCTTGGGGTTGTATAGGTTTTAGTTGGGCCTACTTTCCATATTGTGGCATTACTTAAAAATGGTACAATAAGTAATAAAAGTAAAATATATTTTTTCATTAATTTTATATTGACGGATTAAAGATTATAATTTAGATTGGAATAGATAAATTCTTATTGTTCGTGTATATCGAAGCTAACAATTGAAACCGCAAAATATTCTTATCAAAAAATAAGCCAATAAATTTTCAAATTATTATAATCCAACAAACATATAAATTAATTTAAAAGTGATACAGAATGCATTTTTTTGTAACTAAAATCCATTATTCATTCTAAAATTATTCTTTATCGTATATATTTGCTTTATAAAAAAATAAACAACCATGAAAGTAACCGTTGTAGGCGCAGGTGCTGTAGGTGCATCTTGTGTAGATAATATTGCTCGCAAACAAATATGCGACGAATTGGTAATTGTAGATATTAAAGAAGGGTTTGCAGAAGGCAAAGCCATGGATTTGATGCAGACTGCACAGCTTGAAGGATTTGATACCAAAATAATTGGTAGCACAAACGACTATACAAAAACAGCGGGAAGCACTGTAGCTGTTATTACCTCAGGCATTCCTCGTAAGCCAGGTATGACCCGTGAGGAACTAATTGGTATAAATGCAGGCATTGTAAAAACAGTAGCTAAAAGTATTTTAGAGCATTCTCCAAATTGTATTATTGTGGTAATAAGCAACCCAATGGATACGATGACATATTTGGCTCTTAAAGAAACCGGTTTGCCAAAAGAGAGAATTATTGGTATGGGTGGGGCATTGGATAGTGCACGTTTCCGTTATTATTTATCGCAAGCTATAGGTTGTAGTGTAAATGATTTAGGTGCTTCAGTTATAGGTGGGCATGGTGATACAACTATGATTCCATTAACAAGATTGGCTACTTACACAGGTGTACCTGTATCTCAATTTTTAGATGCGGAGCGTTTACAAAAAGTAGCGGCAGATACTATGGTGGGCGGTGCTACACTTACAGGCTTGCTAGGTACAAGTGCTTGGTATGCGCCCGGTGCAGCAGGTTGTGCAGTGGTAGAAGCAATCGTAAGAGACGAAAAGAAAATGATACCTTGTTGTGTTTACCTTGATGGTGAATATGGGCAAAAAGATATTTGTATTGGTGTGCCAGTTATTATTGGCAAAAATGGTTGGGAGAAAATTGTTGACTTTAAATTAAACGACGAAGAAAAAGCAGCTTTTGCAAAAAGTGCAGATGCGGTGAGAAGTATGAATGAAGTGTTGAGTACGTTGAGTATATAGCAGTTTGCAATAGGCAAAGCGCAAATAAATGATAAATAAAAAATCGAATCTGTAAAAAACGGATTCGATTTTTTATATTAAAGAATAATTTTCAATTTGATTAGATAAAAGTCATTTTAATCTTACAAAATGGTATAAAATATTTTATAATTTTACAATGTTATAAGACTTTAATTTTATAATACTTGCTAAGATACTTTCACTGTAAACATCTCTTTGTACCAAGCCAGCACCTTTTGCATAAAAATTATCAAATTGTGAATTTGTAGGAACGCCTGAAGGCCAAGGAAAACCTGGAGGAATAATTGTGGCAATTAACTCTTTTACTGCAATTGTATTAGCAAAATCTTTATCTAAAACTCTTTTCGTATAGTTTTTTTGTAACATAGTATGTGTAAATGTTACAGTTAAATCTATACCATAAGTTACAATCATACTCTCAACCCAAGTGTCATTTACAGCTAAATTTTCTTTTAGTGTAGTTTCTAAAACCTTGGGTACAATAATAGCTCCTAAATTTAGGTAATCTAGTTTATATGTAATTTCTGTAAGATTACCATTGTTATAGTTTACAAAATAGGTAGGCTGTAATGCTGGCTTGCTGGATACAAGTTTATAATACATCAAACCGCTTATTACAGTATCTTTTTCTACAGTTAAAGTAAAACTATCTGTTTGGGCTGGGTTGGTATTTTTTATTTCATACGCAAATGTAGAACCTACTGTATAAGGAGCATAATCGCTGGTACCCACAGGCCATTGAAATGTTGGGTTAATATAAGGAGCGTCATCTTCCCTACATGAAGAAAAAAGAATAATTGCTAAAAATGTATAAAAAAATAATTGTTTCATAAGTACTGCTTTTAAAAGCTTGTTAGTAATACACTATAAACGACTTTTTGAATCAAGTATTGTAGGAAGCGTATATATTTTATCTTTTTTTAAAGCCCTGTCAAACGTATGGTAAGTGTAAATGTTATATTTACTTGGTTATTTGAAGTTAAAAAAATAGTTATTTTTAATTAAAAAGCTGATATATAGTCAATTGTATAAAATATACCAGCTTAGTAAATTCATAAAATTCTTACATGCATTCGAACTTTTTTTACAAAAAGTTTACTAAATCTGTACAATATTTTCTTTAATTATTTTGCGATTTTTGCTAATCATTAATGATTATTTATCCATTATGTTTAATTATTGGCAACATATTGTTTAGTGTAAGAAAGCTTTTTCAAGTATAGTAAACTTTTAAATGTACTACAATAAAACAGTTCAATTTTTTGTGCAATAATTTTATAAATAATTCGTTAATAAACAAAGCTATACCAAACATGCACGAATGAAAATGCTATTACGTGCATATTGAGTATTATTTTATAATCAACCGAAACTGAATTTTTTCTATTATGGTACTTACCAAATCGTATCCTGACTTTCTGCAAAAGCGTTTAGATCATTATGATAATGTAGTAATGCCTGCTTTAAGCTCAGACAAAAGCCCATTCTTTTTGAATGTAGTTCCCAATGAGCATTCTATTTTTGTAGATAATAATGATTATTTAAGTCTTGCAAATCATACAGAAATAATAGAAGCTCAAATAAATCAACTTAGACAACAAGATAATTCCTTAATGTCATCTTTTTTTGTTTCTGGTAAGGGCCCAAGAGAACAATTTGAGGAACAATTAGCTAGGCACACAAATCAAGAAGCCTCTATTTTATCTACATCTGGTTGGGATGCCAACACAGGATTAATGCAAACAATTGCCGATAAAGAAACTCATATTTATTTAGATAGAATGGTGCATGCTTCTATTTATGTTGGTGCGCAACTTTCAGGTGGTATTGTTCATATATTTAATCACAACGATGCTGATCATTTAGAAAGAAAAATTAAAGAATACGGCATTGGTGTTGTAGTTGTAGATAGTGTGTATAGTTCTATAGGAAGTGTATGCCCATTAAAAGATATCGTAAGTATAAGTAAAAAATATGATTGTGTAGTTGTAGTAGATGAATCTCATTCATTAGGATTATATGGTAAAGAAGGTGCTGGCCTGGTAGCTGAATTGGGCTTAGAAGAAAAAGTTGATTTTATAACGGCAAGCCTTTCAAAAACGTTTTGTTCTAGAGGCGGTATCATAACCTGTTCTAGTAAGTTTAAAAATTATTTTCGTCATAATTCATTCCCTGCTATTTTTTCTTCTGTAATACAAAATCATGAAGCAAGTAGATTTATAAAAACTTTAGAGGTAATAAAAAAAGATGAATGGCGAAGAGAGCAGTTGCATAAAAACACAGCTTATTTGCACTATCATCTAGATTATATGGGTTTTAATACAGAGGTAAGCGCTTCTCCAATTATTTCATTAGAGGTAAACAACGAAAGTAAAGCAATTTTATTGAGAGATTTATTAGTTCAAAAAAATGTTGTTACCGCTCCATTTATACCACCCGCAGTACCCAAAAAGCGATGTAATACAAGAATGACTGTAAACTGCAATCTTACACTTGCACAATTGCAGCATATTGTAAAATCTTGCCAAGAGGTATTGCCCGTTGCAAAATTATCTAAAGAAGAAGTTGATCAATACAGAGAAGATCATTTATCTGCTTGATAGAAATCTATGTAAATGCTTTGTTTACAAACTGTATTTAATTAAATATTTTAACAAATACAATCCTTTTAGTATGAATTTATTATTCATGCTTTTTTATTTCCGTAAGTTTATTATTATCTCTTAGATTATAGTTTCTTATTGTTGTTACTTCCCCCCAAAAAAGTATTTATATCTTTTGAAGAAAGTAACTAAGAGTTGCTTTGTAAAATACTGTGTATGGTAAGCAAGTAAAATAATACCAATAATAAACTTTAAGTAGTTCGTTAAATTATACTTTGTGAGTCTGAGACACTCATAAAAAATTAACACCCTTTGTAATATGGTATAAAGTAAAAATTTTCCTCAACTATCCCACACATATTTTTTATAAATTTGGTTACAAAAAATTCGGTTGTTCAAAAAAAGAAACAAGGCCGTAACAATAAAAAATTCGAAGTATTTTCCCTTTGTATATCCGAAGTTTTGTTACTAAAAATTTTCCTATAAAAAAATAATTAGCTTTTTAGTACCCTAACCAACAAGTAATAAAAGATACGATAATCTATTTGAGCCATTATAGCCTACAAATACCAATATTTTTTTTTGATCGTTTATTGAAATTATGATGTAGTAAAGTTATATGCTATATAATAATCTATGCTACAGATTCTAGTACCATAGAGCTGGCATACTTTGATATTTTATTATACAAATCTTTTGGATTAAAAGGCTTGTGCAAATAATCATCAAAACCCTTGTTTTTTAGGTCTGCTCCCATATTATCGTATAAAGCAGCAGTAAAAGCAATTACCGGTATAGATGTATCTAGTTTCCTTATTTCTTTTATGGCTGTATAACCATCCATTTCAGGCATTTCCAAATCCATTAAAATTAAATCGTAGGTGTTTTTACTATATTGTTCTAAAGCGTGCAAACCATTTACCGTTTCGGTAAATTGTACATTCCATTTTTTTAAGAAGGTAAGCAGCACCATTCTATTTATTTTATTATCTTCAGCCACAAGTATTCTTATACCATGTAAATCTCTGGTGTTTACTTCTTCCACTTCTTGGTGTGCAACTGTTTTATTTATTTCCAACTCAGCATCAAACCAAAAAGTACTCCCTTTTTGGTATTCACTTTCCACATTCAAATTAGAACCAAATAAACCAACCAATTGTTTACTGATAGATAAGCCTAAACCTGTACCACCAAAATTTCTAGTGGTACTATTATCAGCTTGTTCAAAACTTTCAAATATTTTTTCAATCTGCTCCGGCTTTATACCAATGCCTGTATCGGACACAGAAAATCTAACAACCATCTTATCATTATCACTATTCAGTAAAACTACTTTTAGTGTAATGGTGCCACTTTTAGTAAACTTAAATGCGTTAGATAAAAGATTAAACAAAATTTGCTTTATTCTTAAATCATCGCTTATGATTTCTTTATCCAAAGCTGCATCAACTTCAAATTTAAAACTAACGGCTTCTTTAATATCTTGTGCTACATAAACCCTGCACAATTTTGTAAGGGTATGCTTTAAATTAAAAATGTTTCTATCTAAATTTATTTTTGATTCATTTATTTTACTAAAATCAAGAATATGATTTACTAGGTGTAACATGTGGTCTGATGTATGCATTAATACATCATAATATTTTTTTTGTGATGTACTTGCAGTTTCGTGCATAAGCAAGTTGGTTGTACCAATAATACCATTTAATGGCGTTCGTAACTCATGACTCATATTGCTCAAAAAAACAGACTTCGCTTTATTGGCTTTTTCAAAACCTTGCATTACATCTAACAATTTTTTTTCTGTGAGCCTATGCATGTTTATTACAATACCCATATAAACTCCACCCATTAATAACGTAAATGCATATATAGACATTTGAAGAAGCGTAAGATCATGATCATTAAAAACAGATTGAAAGAAAAGATATTTGGGGGCTAAAAAGCATGCCGTAGCTGCTACGAAAGTAAAAATAATTGTAGGTAGAAAAGCTTTAAACTGCTTTCTAACATCGTACATAATTTCATGCGATATAAAGAGCATGAAGAAAAAATTTGTAACACAATAACCTATATTAGTTGAATTATGTATCAAAAAAACACCGCAGGCGTACACATAGAATGAAATAGATTTTGCAAGAACATATTTCTTTTTATAATTAATGAGTACAACAAAAAATATTCCAAATAATAAAAATGAACAAATTGCCCAAAGAAATAGTAAATCTTCATACAACCCATAGAAAAAATAGAAAGCAGCCAAAGGCATCGGTAGAAGGGTTAAGATATTGGTTAATCTTATTTTTTGAGCATCTTCAATGCTCAAACCATCTGCAACACCGAGGTTGACAATTTTGTTTAGTATTTGTAAAATGGCTTTCATGCAGTTAATACAATTAATAACGGAAAAAATATACTTGTAGTATGAAATATTAAAATTTTGTAACCTTAATATG
>JAYVID010000354.1:0-8011 GCA_043770525.1 Ferruginibacter sp. | reverse complement strand
GGAGCAACATACTTGTGGCATTTTGGAGATGGTACAACATCTACCGTTACTAATCCAACAAAAAATTATACATCGGCAAATACTTACACAGTAAAACTTGTGGTAACATCTGCTAATGGTTGTAAAGATTCTGTAAGCAGAATAATAAGTGTATATCCAAAACCTCTACCAGCATTTACAACAACAACACCTCAATGTTTTTCAACTAACAATTTTACTTTTACAAATACTTCTACAGGTGCTGCTACTTATTTATGGTATTTTGGAGATGGCACAACTTCTACAGCCATAAATCCTGTACACAGTTATGCTGCGCCAAATGCATATACTGTAAAACTTATTGTTACTTCAATAAATGGTTGTAAAGATTCAATTATTAGAAACATAAATGTTTTTACAAATCCTGTAGCTACTTTTATCAGCCCAGCACCGCAATGTATTTTTAATAATAATTTTTCTTTTGTAAATAATTCTATTGGTGCTGCTACTTACTTTTGGAGCTTTGGTGATGGCACAAGTGCAACCGTACAAAATCCTACACATAGTTATACAACTGCAAATGCTTTTACTGTTAAATTAGTTGTAACCAATACCAATGGCTGTAAAGACTCTATCATAAATGTTGTAAAGGTTTATGCAAAACCAATACCTGCTTTTACAACTCCATCACCACAATGTTTTTCAAATAATAATTTTACATTTAACAATAACTCGGTAGGTGCAAGTACATACTTATGGAATTTTGGTGATGGAAATACATCTACAGCTCAAGTACCAACACATAGCTACGCAACTGCAGGAACTTATACTACAAAATTGAAGGTGACAAATAGCAATGGCTGTACAGATAGCACCATTAGTATTACAAATGTATTAGCAATACCTGCAGCAGCATTTATTGCTCCATCTGCACAATGTATTTTAAATAATAATTTTTCATTTACAAATACATCTACTGGAGCTGCTACCTACTTATGGAACTTTGGGGATGGCACAAGCTCTACCTTGCAAAACCCTACACACAATTATACAAATGCAAATACTTACACAGTAAAATTAATTGTAACAAACAGCAATGGTTGTAGAGATACAGTGACGAACATAGTACAGGTAAATCCGAGTGCAACTTTAATGATGGGAAATGATGCTGCAATTTGTAAAGGCAGTAGCACAGCACTTTCTATACGAGGTGCACAATCGTATCAATGGTCCCCATCAGCTGGGTTGAATTGTGATACTTGTACAAACCCCATTGCAACCCCTGCAATTACTACTACATATACAGTAACTGCATTAACCAATGGAGGATGCTCAGGTTCAGATACAGTAAAGGTTACCGTTTTTCAACCGATTGATATAAACGTTTCACCCAACAAACAAATTTGTACAAACGAATCTTTAAAACTTTGGGCAAACGGTGCTAGCACTTATGTATGGTCGCCTGCGCAAGGATTAAGTAGTACAACAAGTGCTAGTCCTACAACTACAACTACATCATCAATACAATACATGGTAGTAGGTTTTGATAACCACAATTGTTTTAAAGATACAGGTTACGTAAAGATAACTGTGCACCCAAAACCAACTGTGAAACTTGGAGTAGACCAAACAGTTTCTACAGGAACAGTTGTACCACTTACTGCTACTACTACCAATGGCCCAGTTGTATCGTGGGCGTGGACACCTGCTACAGAACTAAGTTGTAACAATTGCCCTTTGCCAATGGCAACTATAAAAAAAGACATTTCTTATACTGCCACTGTAAAAAATATTTATGGTTGTATAGCTACAGATGATATTTATTTTCATACAATTTGCGATGGCACACAGGTATATGTACCCAATGCATTTACACCAGATGGAGATGGTAAAAATGATATTTTAATGGTACGTTCAAAAGGTATAGAAACCATTCATTCCTTTAAAATATACTCTAGGTGGGGAGAGTTATTATTTGAAAAAAACAATTTCCCACCTAACAATCCTGCTTATGGATGGGATGGAAAAATAAAAGGTGTAACAAGCAGTGCAGAGGTATATGTATTTGTTGCGCAAGTAACATGTGGCAATGTAAAAGATTTTATTATCAAAGGAAACATTTCAATTTTAAAATAAAATGAAAACAAAAATATTAATATCGTTCGTTTTTTATTTCATGCTAGCCAGTATAAAAAGCAAAGCACAACAGGATATTCATTTCGCACAATTTTATGAATTACCTATGCTTCGCAATCCATCGCTGGCAGGAATATTTAATGGCAATACAAGGTTTACGATGGCTTATAGAAACCAGTGGGAAAGCATTACAACACCCTACCGTACCATGGCATTGGGAGCAGAAATAAAAGTGCTAAAAGGATTTACAGAAGGCGATTTTATGACAGTTGGCTTTCAGATAACAAATGATGATGCGGGAGATTCAAAATTAAAAAGAACACAATTTTTACCTGTATTTAATTACCATAAATTATTGAATGAGGAAAAATCTACTCTACTTTCTCTTGGTTTTATGGGCGGCATTGTTTCTGAAAGTTTTGACCCTAGTCAATTAAAGTTTGATGATCAATTTGTAAATGGAAGTTACAGTAGCACAAATACTAGCAGCCAAACTTTTAGTAGAACTACATTTGGGTTTTGGGATGCATCTACAGGGTTGAGCTTAAGTAGCCACATTACAGAAAATACAAAATTTTATATAGGTGCAGCCTTGTTTCATTTTAATAACCCATCGGTATCTTTTATAAAAAACAACTTAGATAAACTGAATAAAAAATGGGGATTTAATGCAGGCACTACGATTAAAACAAATACAGATGGAAAGCTTGTAGTATATGGCGACCATTTTAGACAAGGTGCTAACAAAATGACTCAAGTAGGATTTTTATACTCACACGACTTTAATATAACAAATGAAGAAACACAATTATCTGCGTCAATAGGTGCAGTGTATAGATGGAACGATGCACTTATACCTGTTGCAAAACTAAATAGAAATAAAATAAGTTTAGGATTAAGTTATGATACCAATATTAGTTCTTTAAAAACAGCATCAAGATTTAGAGGTGGTTTTGAAATGACAATTTCATTAGTAGATCCATTTAGGAAAGAAGATACAGATGCCGATAAAACAAAATGCCCAAAAAAAATATGGTAAAATATAAAAAATATTATAAGATAAAATTATTTACAAATCATAATTATTAAGAAATATTTTTATCATAAATAGCTAGTAAAGTAGCTTTATAAAAATAACAAATATAAAAAAAAGTCGGCAGCAATAAATTAGTTAGCTCCGACTTTTATTTTATAAAATGTATAACTATTTTTTTGCAACAGATTCTGCAATATCAATCCAAACCATATCTTCATCTACTCCAAATTTTTTTATAAAAGATTTTCGCTTTTTTTCAATTACTTTTTCTTTGTGTTTGCCAACAACCGCTTTTATTTTAATGCGTCTTTCATCATTAAGTGTAGCAAGCTCAGTAGCTTTACTTTGTAGATCACTGTCTTTTGTAGCTAACCTTGCTTTTTCACTATACAATTTATTTATGAGTTTTACTTGGTTTGTTTTATAGGCATCAAGCTTTGTAGCACTAGCTATATCGGAGTGAAATTTCTCCGTTTTGTACCATTGGTTACGATCTTTTGAAATGCTGGCATAAGTTGCTGCATCTATACTATCAATAGCTTTATACCCACTATCTCTATAAGCTATCCTAGCACTGTCTTTTTGAAAATCACCTATGCTATCCATTGCAAGCCTTGTAGAATCTTCTAGATGTAATTTTATAATAACAGAATCTCTGAGAAGTTTTTTTGATTTTTCTTTTTTATTGAAATTAGCAATTACCAGTGCTTGTTTCTTTGCTATAGCTTTTGCTTCTTTTTTCTGCTTTTTAGTTAAGCCTGTTTGTGCAGATGCACTTATTATTGAAAAAAACAAGCTAAATAAAAGCGAAATTTTAATGATGGTTTTCATAATTGAGATTTAAATTTTTTTAAGAATATTTTCTGTGCATTTTCAATTACTGTGCCACACAGTATAAATGTTAAAAGAAATTAACTTTTATATTTTTTAAGGAAAATTTTTAAATAAGTAATAAAACCAATACTGTATTGATTTACAGAGTATAAAATTAAATTTAAGTATGGCATAAATGTGTATAACTAAACTAAAAAATTATTATCTTCATAAAAAAATTAGATGAAGAAAAAAGATCGTTTTGTAGAACTTTCACGCTATCAGTTTTATTTATTATTACAAACTATTTTTATTGGTATGGTTTTATTGTACCAACTAATATGGTTTATTGCTGGAGATACCATTATGGGTGATTGTATTGTGTATGGTAGAAAAAACGAACTAATTAACTCTGGCACTATAGCTTACAGATTTATTGTAAAAGATAAATTATTCGAAGATTACGACACTAGAAATGAAGCTACAATAATAAATGATAAAATAGAAATTGTGTACTTATGTTTTTTACCAAGCTTCTCAAGAATAAATTCTTTCAAAAACAATTGGCTAGGTTTTATAATAGCTTATAGTATTTTTTGCGCTTTTACAACGCTGTTATTTTTTATACCAAACGATACCATGCCAGCAGGCACCTATTTTTATTTTACAAAGAAAAAACCTTGGGTAAATTTGATTGAGAAATAAGTAAAGCTGAGTTTACTTTCAAAATATTAAATTACTTTTTTAGTAATATATCTTTGTAAAAATTAAAAAAATGTTGTCCTATTGAATTATAATTATATTTTTCATGAGCATCTTTTTCAATTTTGATTGAATTAAAATTAATATGATTATTACAAAATGATTGCATAGCAAGTTGCAACTCTAATTCATTCTCATTTTCTATTATTATTGCATTTTCATTATGCGTTAAATTCTCTTTTAGCACTGCTATATCAGTAGCTATTAAGGGTTTCCCGCAACTCAACGCCTCTGCCATTACACAACCAAATGTTTCATACCTAGTAAAAAAAATAAATGCATCGCATGCTTGCATCTTTTTAGCTACTTCAGTATAAGGTAGGGAACCATTAAAAAAAACATCATCGCTTATTGAAAAATCATTTACCAATTTCTTTAAAGCATCTGTATTAGGACCAGCTATATGCAACTGTGCTTTATAACCGTTTTTTAAAAATGCATTAAAGGCTCTTATAAGCCCATCCGTATTTTTGTGATAAATATTACCCGTTATTGCAAAAAAATAAACCAATTCATTTTTTGTAATATTAGCATCCAAATAAAAAATATCGTTATTAACTACATTGGGTATTACTGTAAAGTTTTTAATAAAACTATATTTCTTTTTCAATTCATTTCCTAAACTTTTTGAAACTGTATGAATACCACTTGAAAATTTAAAATTAGCTTTTACCAATTTTTTTAAAAAATAAGATTTTGTAAATGCTTTGTTTCCAAAAGGCATGAACCAACTATTCTGTTCAGTAATTACAAACTTTAATTTTCTTTTAATACGCAAAAAATGAGCAAACAACCCTTGCCTTTGTGATATATGAACATGCACTAAATCATATAAAGGTTTATTTTTTTGTGATAATTTGAAAATTTTATTTTGTAATAAAAAAAATAAAATGCTTGACCAAAACTTACTAAATAAACCAAAACTACTACCATTGTTATATTGACCAATATAAATACGCAAGCCTTTTTTTTCAACCAATTCAATAAGTTGTGATTTTTTTTCTAAACTTGTATTTTTTACAACATAAATAACAGTAACATCAGCATACTTGCTTACTGCATGCGCATGCCGCTCTATAAAATCACCATTTAAAAAATCTTGCTTACTAGGAAACCATGCTGGCAACCATAAAACACTAATTCTTTTTTCCATATACAAATTTAAATATTGCAAAAATAGATGAAAAAGTGTAAGCTATGGTGCTAGCAATAGCAGCACCTACAATACCATATTTAGGAATGAGCAGCATATTAAATACTAAGACTATCACAAAACAAATTATACTAATTTTTAGATTATAAATCACATTTCCATCCGCAGAAAACTTAGATGCCAACAAAATATTAATAGAAAAAAAGATTACACCAGGTAACAAGCAAACAAATGCTTTATAACTTATTAGATATTCTGCAGAAGTGACAATGGGAATTATAAAAGGGTATAATAACATTGCTACTAGACCCGTAATAATCGAAATAAATATTAAATAAAAAATGCTTCGTTTAAAAGACTCCACACTTTGCTCTTTTAATGCTAATAAAGGAAAAAACAACGCTGCCATAATTTGTGGGAGCACCCACCAAAGCTGAGCAATTTTTGTAGCAAATGCATATTGCCCTACAGCTTCTCTAGTATGATAATAATCTACAAACCACACATCCATTCTATAGCACAAAAACTGTATACAATTTGCTAAAAAAACCAGTAGTGTATATTTAAATATTTCTTTGGTAAATGGTAGGTTATTAAAAATGTTTTTTATTTCATGCTTAAAACTTGCGTATACCAATATTATAGAAAACAAAGCTTGCAATAAAGCCGCACAAGTAAAAATAGCAATAACAACATTTGCATCTAAATAAAACTGTAAATCATTGTGCTTAACCAATAAAATATATACAAGCAAAGCAAGTTGAATAAAAATACTTCCTATAAAATATTTTTCAAATTTTTTAAAAGCAAATAAAATTGCAGAGAAAGCATTTCCTATAATAAATGCTATAATAAAAAGTATACCATAAAAGAGATTCCTTTTTGAAAAATTATTAAAAAAAGTATGCTCAAAACTCCACTTTGAAATAAAATAAAGCAATACAAAAAATAGTATTTGAAATACAAAAAGCGAAACTATTAATCCGATAATGTTGGATACATTAATTTTTTGTTTTGCAAGAAAATAAGTGATACTACTTTCAAATGAAAATCCGATAATTAAAATAAGAAATGCAGCCTCTGTAATAAATAAACTAAAACTACCATTTTCACTTGCACCCAAATACCTTGCTACCAAAATAGCTACAACAAATTGTATAAATTGTAATACCAGCCTTAAGAAAATATTTTTTTTAAGCAAAATAAAATTGGTTAACTAATTGAGATAGCTGCAATTTAAAGCTAAAATAATAAACTAATAAACGTGAATTACTAAAAACTTTATAAATAAAAAATTAAGTTCAACGATATCTAACTTGAAATTGCAGATTATTTTTAGATGTAATATATTTACAGCTGAATACATAATAAATAGCTAAAATAAAAATGGCATATCAAAAAAAACCTTCAAAAGATTTACAAACAGTTCCCAACACAGGCTTTGGTACCAATGCATCTAGCTATGGAGGTAGATTGCTCAATAAAGACGGCTCCCCTAATATTAAAAAAACGGGAGTAGGTTTTTTTGAAAAATTTAGTTGGTTTCATACTATGCTTAATATGAAGGGATGGAAATTTTTTATCATTATTTTCCTTTTTTACATTTTGGTTAACTTATTTTTTACAATTATATATTATGCCATAGGGGTAGAAAATTTAAGTGGCTTAAAGGTAAACTCAGAAGTAGAAAAATTTACAGAAGCATTTTTCTTTAGTGCTCAAACATTTACTACTGTTGGTTATGGCAGAATAAGCCCAATAGGATTTGTAATGAATGCCGTTTCTTCTTTTCAAGCATTGATAGGTTTACTAAGTTTTGCTGTAGCTACTGGTTTAATGTATGGTAGATTTAGTTTACCAAAAGCCTATATAAGATTTAGTGAAAGAGCACTCATATCTCCTTATGAAGGCGGTGTAGCGCTAATGATAAGAATGGCTCCATTTAAAAATACCGCTGCACTTACAAATGCAGAAGTAAAGGTTACCATTGCAATGATTGTAGAAAAAAATGGAAAATTAAACAATGAGTTTTTTAATGTAAAACTAGAAACTTCAAAAATAAACGCACTTGCTCTTTCATGGACGCTAGTACATCCTATAAATGAAGATAGCCCTTTATTTGGCTTTACAGA
>JAYVID010000353.1:0-5557 GCA_043770525.1 Ferruginibacter sp. | reverse complement strand
TTGGCATTTGGCTGCATGGCAAAAACAGCCATTTTTTGTTGCAATTCTTTAGCGTACGATTTTGTAATTACAAATTCGTCCTTTGCAAATTTTATTTCACAAAGGTTTATTACATTATCTGCCCTATCTATCAATAAATCTACTTGGGCGGCATTGCCTTCATACACTCCTTTCCAGCTGCTTACTTCTGTATATATTGCCGTAAGATTGAGTGCTTTTTTTATTTGTGCTATATGTTGTAAGCAAATACTTTCAAAAGCAAGCCCTGCCCAGCTATGCCATGATGCGCTATTGGTTTTTACAGCCCAAGTACCTACTCCATTAGCTTTGGTATGCTGCATAAACTTTAGGTAAAACAGTGTAAAATAATCGGTGAGCCTATATAAGCAAAGATTTACATTGTTATCAAAAGGGAGAAATTTTGTTATAAAACCAGACTCTACCAGCTCATCTATTATTTTTGTAAAAGTGCCTCCACTTTTAAGATTTGCTTTTTCTATTACCGCAGTCCTTGTAATACCTGCTTTCACTGTTCCTAGTGCTTTTATAACATTATAGTGCAATTCGCTTTTATCAAATAAAGAGCTATACAGTTCATCAAACTCATCATGCAAAAGCCCCGTATTGGTAAAGCAAACTCTGTCTATGTATTGTGTGTAGCTCTCACCCTTTCTTATTCCATTTAAGTAAAAAGGAATGCCACCTACTGTCATATACAATTGTGTAATATCATACTGGCTCCAGCGTATCCCTTTATTTTGCAAAAACAATTCTGTTTCTTTTAAAGTAAATGGAAGCAACTTTATTTTTTCTGTAACCCTGTTATGAAGCCCTCCTTTATTCTTCATAATCTTTTTTATCATCCAAGCGGCTGCAGAACCACATATTACCACTATCAAATCCGTTTTTTTTGAACAGTAGTCATTCCAAAAATTTTCAAATGCCATCAAAAATTTAGAGCGTGGGGTATCAAACCAAGGCAACTCATCTATAAAAATTACTTTTTTTCCTTTTGTTTTAATGGTATCAATATAGTCTTCTAGCAAACCAAATGCCTGCATCCACGATTTTAGGATTTCTTGCTTAGCTGCTTTATGCCCAGTTTTTATTAGCTTGTTTTTAAAATGCAGCAATTGGTCTTTCATTGTGCCTTTATGCAAGCCAGCAATATCTAGTATTAAATTTTTCTTATAAAACTGCCTTATCAAAAAAGTTTTACCTACTCTTCGTCTGCCATATACAGCTATAAGCTTAGATTCTGTTGAACTTAAACTGTCTTTTAAAATATCGATTTCTGTATTTCTGCCAATAATTTTCATAGATGCAAAATTTTATAACTAGCCAAAAGTATGAAAATAAATACAATTTTGGCTGATTATAATTAAATTTAAACTTAAAAATTAAAAGATTTTACAACCTTTATCAATTTTACAAAAATGAAATGTAAACAAAAAATATGCTGCAATAATTCTTTAACCTAAATGTTTCATTGAAAGTATTTGACTAAATTTGCAGCCATGCAAAAAACGGTTGCCCTTCATACACTTGGTTGTAAACTTAACTTTAGTGAAACTACTGCGCTTGGGCGTATGCTGGAGAATGATGGCTTTGCAAAAAAAGACTTTGATGAAGTAGCAGATGTATATGTAATAAACACTTGCTCTGTTACTGAAAATGCAGATAAAGAGTGCCGTCAAATTGTAAGAAAAATACAACGAAAAGCACCTCAAGCCCTGGTAGTAATAACAGGTTGTTATGCACAACTTAAGCCAAAAGAGATTGCAGAAATACCCGGTGTAGATTTGGTATTAGGTGCTGCTGAAAAATTTAATATAGCACAACATTTAAAAGAAATTTCTAAAAATGACCCTACAAAAATTTGCAGTTGCGATGTAGAAGATGTGAATGTATTTGTACCATCGCACTCTATAAACGAGCGTACCAGAATATTTTTAAAAGTGCAAGATGGTTGCGATTACAATTGTAGTTTTTGCACCATACCAATGGCAAGAGGCAAAAGCCGTAGCGATGAAATAGAAAATGTAATAGCTAATGTGAAAGCAATAGCAGCTGGTGGTGCAAAAGAAATTGTACTTACAGGAATTAATCTTGGAGACTTTGGTAAGGGCTACACTGGTGGTAAGAAACACGGTGAGAACTTCTTCGACCTTATTCAAGAATTGGATGCGCTAGAGGGCATTGAGCGATATCGCATTTCATCCATAGAACCAAATTTATTGAGCAATGAAATAGTAGAATTTGTAGCCAATAGCAAACATTTTATGCCGCACTTTCATATACCATTACAAAGTGGCAGCAACAACACTTTGGCTGCCATGCGCCGTAGGTATAAAAAAGAATTGTATGCGGAAAAAATTGGTTTGATAAAATTACTTATGCCACATTGTTGTATTGGTGTAGATGTGATTGTTGGTTTTCCGGGAGAAACAAATGAAGACTTTGCTGAAACAGTAGAATTTTTGCGAGGGCTTGATGTATCTTATTTACATGTATTTACTTATTCTGAAAGAGATAATACGCACGCTCTTACCATAAAGCCTGTTGTACCTATACATATTCGCAATGAGCGTAATAAAATTTTACGAAATCTTAGTTACGAAAAAATGCAAGCTTTTACAAACAAACATATTGGACAAACCAGAAAAGTACTGTTTGAAAGTGTAAATAAAAATGGAATGATGGAAGGTTATTCTGACAACTACATTAAGATAACTGCACCGTACAAAAAAGAATGGGAAAATGAAATTGTGGAATGGGTTATTTAAAAAATTCAATTGTATCAATTTTTTTTTGAAAATTATTCTTAAAAAAAATATTTCTTTTTATTAAGTATTTGTGCTCACCACTTTTTTTTGAAATAGTATCTCCTTTATTTAACCCCATGTCTATATTTGATCGTGGAACTTGATAGATAATATTATCAATTGTAAAAACTGTTGGGCTTGATTTAAATCCTCTCCCATTATATTCTTCAATTACACCAGTAAAATGCAAGCTATCTTCAATTACCCAATTTCTTTTAGTTTCAAAATCATTTTTAATTGAAATCCTTAGCCAAGATTTTATAATAATTGAAACTAAAATAATTATAAAAAGAGTTTTGAAAATTAAACTATATTTTTCAAAAAAATATTCTACTTTTTTCATTCTACAAAAATTATTTATAGTTTAAAATCAGAAAGTATTGCAGTAAAAATACCCCGCTCTCTTTTCTTAAAAATAGCTTTCCAATTTCCATTGTACTTTATAATGCTAGGTACGGTAAGATTGCCTACAGTTGTCATAAGTACTTCCATTGACACTTTAAAATCATACACACCTGCATCGTAACTTAATGTATAATTTCTTGCTACTACCTCATCTGTTTTATCATTAAACCAAGTTGTCATTTCATCTACCACCACCGTTCCTTCTTTTCCTGCTTTTACTTTTTGTTTAAATACATTGCAGTTTACATTGTTATAGGTTTGCCAGTCTATTTCAATATCATAACTATCCGCTAAATCATCATTGTATATGGCAGTTTTATTGCTCATAAATGGCAATCCCTTTATGCGTTTACCAGGATTAAAAAAAAGCATTTTCAATTGCTCTTTGTGTTTCTCCATACCGGTTTTTCCTTCAGTAGAAAATGATCTTCCACTTACAATATTATCTTCCCCACAAATAACTCCTTTTGTAAAAAAAAGAGAAGCATACATATTTGCCGTATAGTAATTAAATGTTTTATCTGCAGTGTACATATCCCCAGTTACTGTTTCATCTATAGTTTGCATGGTTCTACAACCATCTTTTACCAATTGTTTTGAATGACCAAAAAGAGATGCGTTTAGGTTCCCTTTTTTATCTATCATCCTTATATCATTTATAGATGTAAAACCTACAATGTGCAAATTTCTAAATGCCTTATAAAAACTAGTATCGTTTTTAATTTTATCGATAAACATTTTCACATTTAGGTTATGATCTAAAACAACAGACTTTAAGGTTACAATTTTATTTCCAACCTCCACCAGCGTATCAGCTTTCATAGATTGTGCTAGCGTACAATTTATTATAAAAAAAGAAAAAAAAGCAGTTGTGAAAATTTTCATAAACGCAATTTATTAAGAATAAAAGCAAACTAGTAAATTATTACGTAGTGATTTACTTCATTTAAAAATATTTGAAATAGCAGCAAATGTAGAAAACAACAGGCGCAATTTTACTTGCGCCTGCTTAGGGCTTGATGTATAATTTTTAAACGTAAGGTAAATCCAGGTGTTTAAAAATTAAAAAATCACATCAAGTATCTTAAAGACGAAAACTAATTGGATTCGTCTACCAATAAATTAAATAAGGAGGTGGATTTAAAAAATTAACTGTAAATAAGTTAATAGTCTGTTTGGTGTGTTAAATATACGAATATCTAGATAATGGTACAAAAAATACTATTTAGGAAAAACCATTCTATAATCAACATTAATTTTACCCTTGCTTATATCATCTAATTTGCGTTTAAGCAATGTGCGTTTAAGTGGTTTTAAATGATCGATAAAGAGCTTACCTTCTAAATGATCGTATTCATGCAAAATAACCCTTGCGGTAATGCCAGTAAATGTTTTAGTATGTTCTACAAAGTTTTCATCTACATAATTTAAGGTTACAGATTGTTCTCTGATTACATCTTCCCTTACTTTTGGTATACTTAAACAACCCTCATTGTATTTCCAATGTTCGCCTTGCAGTGAAACAATGTGTGCATTAATAAAAGTGCCTTTAAACCCTGGTTTATCGGTATAGTCATCTGTATCTCCATCTTCATCATTTTCAAAAATTTGAATACTATCCATGGTAAAAATACGAATAGCCTTATTTATTTGTGGTGCCGCCAAACCCACGCCATTGCTATTGTACATGGTTTCCCACATGTCTTCAAGCAACTTATCTAGCCCTTCATAATCTGCAGTAATATCGTCTGCTACTTTTCTTAAAATTGATGAGCCGTAGGCTACTATAGGAAGAATCATTATTTTATGGTTAAAATGTTTAATGGTTAAATTGTTAATTTACCATTTTGGCAAAAATACTTGAAAGCTAAGAATGTACAAATAAAAAAGAAAAAGATTTTGGGAAATAAGTGGTTCGTTTGAATTTTAAGTAAATGAGCGATAAAACTGGTTTTTATAGCTCATAAAATAAATTATTATGAGCTATAAAGAAGGTATAAAACAAGAAACAAACCAATCAACTACCACCCATATACTCCTGCAACATAATCGTAGCCGCTATTACATCTACATTCCCTTTTACTTGCCTATCTTTTTTCTTCATACCCATTTCTATCATGGCAGATTTTGCCATTTTAGAGGTGTAGCGTTCATCTACCTCTTTTATAGGCATTTGTGGGAAAGCTTTTTTAATTCTTTCTATGGCTTTTTTTGCAGGTTCGGTGCCTTGGGTATCACTATTATCTAAATTTAATGGCATGCCAATGATAATAAGTTCTACGGTTTCGATTTCTAGATATTTTTTTAAGAAAGGGATGAGTTCGTGG
>JAYVID010000352.1:0-12758 GCA_043770525.1 Ferruginibacter sp. | reverse complement strand
TTGCCAGTTGCCTACTGCTAATTGCCCTCTGCCAACTGAATTACACCTGAAAAACCCCCACCTTAAACTCCGCTATATTTGGATTATGATTTGCTGCGGCAATACCCTCACTTATTACCGTTCTCGTTTCAGCAGGGTCTATAATAGCATCTACCCACAAGCGGGATGCTGCATAAGGTGCTTTTGTTTGAGCCAAATATTTATCAGTAATTTTAGCTAAAATGTTTTTTTCTTCTTCGGCAGATACTTCTTGCCCTTTTGCTTTCATAGCAGCCACTTGTATTTGTAGCATTGTTTTGGCAGCTTGTTCGCCACCCATTACAGCTATTTTTGCATTGGGCCATGCGTATATAAAACGTGGGTCGTAAGCCTTGCCGCACATGGCGTAGTTGCCTGCTCCGTAAGAGTTTCCTGTAATGATGGTTATTTTTGGTACTACACTATTTGCTACCGCATTTACCAGTTTTGCTCCATCTTTTATTATGCCACTATGTTCACTTCTACTGCCTACCATAAAGCCCGTTACATCTTGCAAAAACACCAATGGTATTTTCTTTTGATTGCAGTTCATTATAAAACGAGCAGCTTTATCTGCACTATCATTGTATATAACGCCGCCCATTTGTAATTCGCCTTTTTTGTTTTTTATTATTAGTCTGTTGTTGGCTACAATACCTACTGCCCAGCCATCTACACGTGCATAACCTGTTACAATTGTTTTACCATAGTCTTGTTTAAATTCATCAAAACTATTAGCATCTACAATGGTATTTATTACTTCTAGTACATTATATGGTTTGCTATTATCAGCAGATAAAATACCATAAATTTCATCTGCTTTTTTTGCAGGTGGGAGAGAGGCTGTTCTATCAAAACCTGCATCTGCTTTTTTACCTAATTTACTAATAATGCTTTTTACTCTATCCAAACACTCCTCTTCTGTCTTAAATTTATAATCTGCCACGCCACTTATTTCATTGTGCATGGCAGCACCACCGAGGTTTTCCGCATCGGTATCTTCGCCCACGGCAGCTTTTACTAAATATGGCCCTGCTAAAAATATAGAGCCTGCACCTTCTACCATCAGTGTTTCATCGCTCATAATAGGTAAGTATGCGCCACCAGCTACACAGGCACCAGTAACGGCAGCTATTTGTGTAATGCCCATGGCACTCATTTTTGCATTGTTTCTAAATATTCTACCAAAATGTTCTTTGTCAGGAAAAATTTCATCTTGCATCGGTAAAAAAACCCCCGCACTATCTACAATATAAATTACGGGTAAATGATTTTCCATGGCAATTTCTTGCATGCGTAAATTCTTTTTACCAGTAATAGGAAACCATGCACCAGCTTTTACTGTTTGGTCGTTTGCTATAATTACACACTGCCTCCCACTTACATAGCCAACGCCGCTCACCGTGCCACCTGCAGGGCAACCTCCATATTCTTCATACATACCAAAACCTGCAAAAGCACCAATTTCTAGAAATGGTTTATCTGCATCACATAAGTATGCAATACGCTCACGTGCTACTAATTTATTTTTTTCTTTTTGCTTCGCAATTGCCTTTTTGCCACCACCTTCATATATTTTTTCTAGTTGTTGTTTTACAGCACTCCAAGCTAGTTTTTGTTCGTCTTCGTTTTTATTAAATTGGATATCCATTGTATTATTTTATTTTGGCAATTTAGTATAAAGAATGCAATCGTATAACTAGAACTTGATTATAACAACATCTAACCCTTTCTCTTTCGGCATTAATATTGACATATATACCTACAACAAAATATTACCAATTTTACTAACTATTTTTGTCAGATTGACGAACAAAATTTTATTGATGAATACGAAGATTTATTTACAAGGGCAGGATGAGGATATGGAGTTTATGCCGATAATACCCTTAAACGAAGAAGATGGAAATGGAGACGAAACCCCTATTCCGAGCGAATTACCACTTTTGCCACTTAGAAATACAGTGCTTTTTCCTGGGGTTGTTATTCCAATTACAGTAGGGAGAGATAAAAGTATAAAGGCCGTAAGTGATGCTTACAAGGCTGACAAATTGGTAGGTGTAGTAGCGCAAAAAGACAGTAATGTTGAAGAGCCTGAGGTAGCTGATTTAGAAAATATTGGAACAGTAGCAAAAATAATTAAGCTTATAAAAATGCCAGATGGTGGTACCACTGTAATTATACAAGGGCGAAAGCGTTTTTCTATTGAAGCAATAACTTCTGAGGACCCTTACTTTAAAGCTAAGATTTTACTACTTGAAGAAGTGAAACACAAAGGGGATGCAAATTTAGATGCAATTATAGGTAGTGTAAAAGATTTGGCTGCACAAATTATTGGTCTTTCTCCAAACATACCTAGTGAGGCAGGTATTATTTTAAAGAATATAGAAAATCCTTCTTTTTTAGTACATTTTGTAAGTAGTAACCTTAATTGTGAGCTAAAAGATAAACAACGATTATTAGAAATAAGTGATTTAAAAGAGCGTGCAGAATTATTAATGAACTTAATGCATACAGAATTGCAATATGCAGAATTAAAAAATAAAGTAACCAATAAAACAAGGGCAGAGCTAGATAAGCAACAACGAGAATACTTTTTGCAACAGCAAATGAAAGCTATAAAAGACGAGCTGGGTGGAGAAAATGTAGCAGAGTTAAAAGAAATGCAGAAAAAGGCAGAAGCAAAAAAATGGAGTGCTGCAGCTGCAGAAATGTTTAAAAAAGGTGCTGAAAAACTAGAGCGTATGCACCCAAGCACACCAGATTATTCTGTTGTGTATAATCATTTAGACTTAATGCTAGACCTGCCTTGGGATGATTTTACGGCAGATAGTTACGATTTAAAAAAGGCAAAAAAAGTATTGGATCATGATCATTATGGAATGAACAAAATAAAAGAACGTATACTTGAATACCTTGCTGTGCTTAAGTTAAAAGGCGATATGAAAAGCCCTATACTTTGTTTTATTGGCCCTCCGGGTATTGGTAAAACAAGTTTAGGAAAAAGTATTGCTGCGGCTATTAATAGAAAATATGTGAGGGTAAGCCTTGGTGGCTTGCATGACGAAAGCGAAATACGTGGACATCGTAAAACCTATATTGGTGCTATGCCGGGGCGTATTTTACAATCTATAAGAAAAGTAAAAAGCGGTAACCCAGTAATGATTTTAGATGAAATAGATAAAGTAGGAACTGATCATAGAGGAGATCCATCATCTGCATTGTTAGAAGTGTTAGACCCTGAACAAAACAATGCTTTTTATGATAATTATTTGGAGCTAGAATATGATTTAAGCAAAGTTCTTTTTATAGCTACAGCAAATAATATTAGCAATATACAGCCTGCATTGAGAGATCGCTTAGAAGTAATAGACTTAAGTGGGTATGCTGTAGAAGAAAAAATAGAAATAGCAAAAAGACACTTAGTGCCAAAAGAAAAAGAAATGCACGGACTAAAAGAAGGTAGTTTTAAAATAAGTGATACCGTATTGCAAAAAGTAATAGAAGATTACACGAGGGAGAGTGGGGTGAGGGAGCTAGATAGACAACTAGCAAGTATTATGCGCTACCAAGCAAAAGAATTGGTACTAAGAGATAAGCTAAAAGCAACCATAACCAATAATGATGTAGAAAAAATATTGGGGAAACCAAGGTACAGCAATGAATTGTATAAAACGGCTAACATGCCAGGTGTAGCTGTAGGCTTGGCTTGGACTTATGTGGGTGGTGATATTTTATTTATTGAAACTCAACTTAGCGAAGGCAAAGGAGAACTTCAACTTACTGGAAACCTAGGCACTGTAATGAAAGAAAGTGCAAGCACTGCTTTTACATGGCTCAAAGGAAATGCTAAGAAAACGGGCATTGATGCAGATTTGTTTACTAAGAAAAATGCTCACATACATGTACCTGAAGGCGCTACACCAAAGGATGGCCCTAGTGCAGGCATTACAATGATGAGTGCGCTTGCAAGTGCTTATAGTGGTAGAAAAATAAAACCATACCTAGCTATGACGGGTGAAATAACCTTGCGTGGGCAAGTATTGCCTGTAGGTGGAATAAAAGAAAAAGTGTTGGCTGCAAAAAGGAGTGGTATTAAAGAAATAGTAATGTGCTATTTAAATGAAAAAGATGTTACAGAAATTAATCAAACATTTATAAAAGGAATGAAATTTCATTATGTAAAAACGATGATGCAGGTGTTGGATATTGTGTTGGTATAGAAATTAAGGAATCGTAAATTTTAATATGATTTGCAAAAAACTCATTAAGATAAAACTTAATGAGTTTTTTATTTTCTATTTTATTTAAAATTTTGGTACTTTCAAAATAGAATTGTCTAAATTTATGTATTGTTTTGATATTAAAAGCTTTATTTTTACTGCAACCAACTTACTGACTCTTCAATAAATGAAATTAATTACCTTATTTTTTTGTGTACTATTATCTTTTACAATTGTAAATGCTCAAAATGCAAATTGCCCTCCAAATATTGATTTTGAGCAAGGTGATTTATCTAACTGGCAATGTTTTATAGGTACTACTTATGTAAATACAGGCAATGTAAATGTTATAAATTTAAACCCAAGTGCACCAACTGGTGGTAGACATGAAATCGTTACCGCTGCTAGTGGCAATGATTTATATGGTGGTTTTCCAAAGCTTTGCCCTTACGGTGGTCAATACTCTGTAAAATTAGGAAACAATGCTGTTAATAACGAAGCTGAAGGAGCTTCTTATACTTTTCAAATACCTGCAAATGCAGATACTTTTAGTCTTACTTATTATTATGCTGTAGTATTTGAAGATCCTAGTCATTTAGATTATGAGCAACCTCGTTTTTTTGTAACAGCTTATGATGTTGCTACTGGAAATTTAATTAATTGTGCCTCTTATAATTATATTTCAAATGGAGCTATACCTGGTTTTGAGCAATCTACTGTATCAAGCGATGTGCTTTATAAAGAGTGGACACCAGCAAGTATAGATTTTTCTGGCTTGGCAGGTAGAACAGTACGAATTGAATTTAAAACAGCTGATTGTACAAAAGGAGGACATTTTGGATATGGATACGTAGATGTTGGTACTGGTTGTGGAGGATTAATTGCTGCGGGTGCATATTGTGTTTCTACTAACAGTGCTACCTTAAATGCTCCATTTGGTTTTGCTACATATAAATGGTACAACGACAATTATACTACACTAATTGGTACTACAAGAACAGTAACAATAAGTCCGCCACCTCCTTTAAATAGTATTTTTCATGTAGATATGATTCCTTATCCAGGGTTTGGTTGTAGAGATACTGCAGACGCTTTTTTGCAGGTATTACCAGTGCCCGATACTCCAGTTGTAGTTTCAAATAAGTACTATTGTCAATTTGATGTAGTACCAGCATTAACGGCAATACCAATTGTTGGAAATGAATTGCTCTGGTACACAACAGCTATAGGAGGAGTGCCATCTTATACTGCCCCTATACCCAATACTTCAATAATTGGCGATAGATATTACTATGTTTCTCAAAAAAAATTATTTGGATGTGAAAGTGAAAGAAAAAGAATTACAGTTTCAATAACTGCAGCTCCTATTGTAGCTTTTAATATTAATAATTTGCAACAATGTTTAAGTACAAATAATTTTGTATTTAATAATACTTCAACCAATACAACAGCAGGCAGTATTTATACTTGGTCATTTGGAGATGGGCAAACAAGTATAGCTTCTAGCACTAATCATACCTATACAACTTTTGGAACTTTTACAGTAAAATTAAAAATTCAAAACGCTGCAAATTGTTTTAGAGAATTATCAAAAACAATAACTGTTTTGCCTAACCCAGTTGCGAATTTTTTATTTCCACCAGTAATTTGCGAAAATCAAACTCCAATAGTATTTACAGATAACTCAACTGTACCAAATGGATTAAGTACTGTAAATAGTTGGTGGTGGAATATTGGTGGAGTTATAAGAACACAACAAAACCCTCCCTCGTTTTTAAATTATGGTGGAAACATACCTGTTAGGTATGCAGTAGCAAGTTCTAATGGTTGTAAGTCGGATACAATATCAAAAAATATCAAAGTACATTTTGCACCTATTTCAAAATTAAAATTTGGCAGTCTGTTTTGTGAAAATGAAATTATACGTTTTACCGACCAATCTTATTTGCCTGTAGCGGCTAGTCCAGATCAAGTTACAAAATGGACTTGGTGGATTGATAATATTTTAAATTCGAATCTTCAAAATCCTACTGCCAATTTAAGTGTTGGATTGCATACGGTTAAGCTTGTTTCAGAATCAAATAATGGTTGTAGGCTTGGTAGTGCAGATAGTGTGTTAGTAATTTACCCTAAGCCAAATATTGCTTTAAGCATAACCGATTCATGTGTAAAAAGAGATATAGTTTTTACTGCTACAAATAGTAATAGTAATGTAACAGTAAATAAATGGTTTTGGAATTTTGGAAATGGTTTGCAGTTAAAAACAGCCATTGAAATAAAAAAATATTTTACAGAAGGGTATAATCCAATAACATTAATTGGGCAAACAACCAATAACTGTAAAGACACCATTATAAGACCTTATACAATTTATTATAATAGATCAAAGGCACAAAGAGATACTGTAGTGGCAACCGATGAAGTTTTACAACTAAGTACAACCGATACAATAAATATGGTAAGTTATATTTGGACACCTAATACCGGACTTAGCAATACCACAATTAGTAATCCACTTGCCACACATATATACGACCAGGTGTATGAGTTAAATACCCTTACATTACAGGGTTGTGATGCGTATAGTAAAATTTTAGTAAGAAGATACGATGGGCCACAGTTGTATGTGCCCAATGCATTTACTCCAAATAAAGATGGCAAAAATGATTTGTTAAAAGTTTTTCCTGTAGGATTTAAAACCTTCAATAATTTTTCTGTTTATAATAGATTTGGACAAAGGGTTTTTTATACAGAAGATTACAGCAAAGGGTGGGATGGGTTTTTTAAAGGGGTAAAAATGGATAGTGGAAATTACGTTTGGTTTTCCTCAGCAATAGACTTTAGAGGAAAAACTTTGTTTAGAAAAGGTAATGTGATTTTAATTAGATAATCAGAATATTTAGAAAACTTTTTTACAAAGTAATTATACTATTCTTCAAAAAGTTGTCTAAACAGTTCTTCTTCTTCTCTTTCTCTGGCCATCAATTTCCAATCTTTTATCATGTATTTTATATACTTTAAAGCATCCTTACTTTTAAACAATTTAAAATTTTGTTTAAAGTTATTTATAAGATTTGTAGTAGCTTTTAAATGCCTTGTGATTGTCTCTATGGGCGCCTGTTTTACTTCCCAGCCAAAGTTTTCTACAAGTACAGCATATTGAGGCATGTAACCAATTTCTTCTTTTTCAAAAGTTAAATCTGCTATTTGATCTTTTAATATTTGTAAGTACACGGCTAATTTTTCCTCTGTTAAACTTTCAAGATGTTCGTTTTCTTTATGTATCCACTTTAGCTCTAAAGATAATAAAGCATGCAAATTTTTAGATTCATAGGCAGCAATAAGTTCCTGCATTAACAATGCTTTTTCTGCTTTTTTAGATTCATCTTGCTCTAAGTCTGGATGAAATAATTTGGCTAGCTGTTTGTAAATAGTACCTATATTTTTTTGCTTCAACTCTTCAGCAGCTTGTTGTATTTTTTCTGCTTCTATTTGCTTTGTCGATTTCTTTTTCTCCTTAAAAGTAGCTCCTGAATTTTGATCAGTTTCAAATTCTTTTTGTTGATGTGCTCTCAGTCTTTCATACAATTCCGTTTCATTTGTTGTGTCAATTCCTGACAGATCTACTTTCATTTTTTTTAATGCTGCCTTTAAGTTTTTGGCAGCTTCCAATTTTTCAGTTGCTCTTTTTTTATCATAATCATCATTTTCAAGTTCATTATAAATTGCTTTTATATTTTCTGCTGGTAATACATTTAACTCCATAAAATAGCTTTGTAATTGCACTCTTACTATTTCTTTTAAATGTGTTTGATCTTTTGCTGATAATTTTTTACTCTTATAATGTTGCCAGAGTATCAATAAATTTTGTTCTCTTTCGATTAATAAAACTTCTTTTAAAGGGTGTAAATCGGTGCCATACATTTTTAATGCAAGGTCTAATTTGTCTCTCTTTTTTTCTATGTCTTTTTGTAATTTTTCTATTTTAAGGGTAAGTTTATTAAATTCAAGTTGGTTTTTAGTAAGTTTCTTTGTGCTAGCTTTTGCTATTACTAGACCTTTACTATCTGATTTTGAATTTGTTGTAATGGTTGTTTTTGAGTGGTTCATTTAAAAAATTGAAATGCAAAAGTAATAAATTGTACAACCAGTATTTCGTTTAAAATAAAATAGTAGTATAAATTGATTTTTTAGTTGGTTATAAATGTATTTTTAATCAATAGTAGAAAGTAAATCGTATATAAGTTTTATGAAAAACGTAATTATTACAGGAGCTAATGGAATGATAGGTAATATTATTTTGAAAGAATGTTTGCTAAATAAAGAGATAGCTAAAATTACTTGTATAGTAAGAAAGCCTTTGGATTTTGCACATCCTAAAATGGTTGAAATTATACATAAAGATTTTTTAGATTTTACTAAAATTGAGAATTTTTTAATTGGACAAGATGTTTGCTACTTCTGTTTAGGCGTTTATACAGGCCAAGTACCTACAGGTGAGTTTAGGAAAATTACGGTAGCCTATACCGAAGTATTTGCACGGGCACTTAAAAAGAATAGTATGGCTACTAGCTTTTGTTTTTTAAGTGGGCAAGGAGCAGACACAAACGAAAAAAGTAGCATTTTATTTGCAAAAGAAAAAGGAATTGCTGAAAATATATTGATAAAACTTAAATTTAAAAGTATCCATATTTTTAGGCCTGGTTATATTTATCCTGTAACAAAACGTACGGAGCCCAATTTTTTCTATAAGTTTATGAGAAAGATGCATCCATTTTTTAAATTTATATATCCAAACGTAAGTGTAACCTCTGAAGAGCTTGCAAAAGCAATGTTTAATATTGGAATGGAGGGAGGCGAAAAAGTAATTTACGAAAACACTGAAATTAGAAAATATATTGCTTAGGTCTATTATTTTACAAAGTAGTATTTTCGCTATTTTCGTGTTTTTCTATCCAGCTCAATTCTTTTTTTGTACTAAGTGCCTGTACAATTCCTACTAAAAAAATAGCTCCAACATTGGCAGATAAAAAACCCAAATTATAGCAATCGTAATAATTAATGCTGTTGAAATATTTTTTAAAAAATAGGAGTAAGTCTTTTGTCCAAAAGTATATCCAACTTACAATAGCCATAACAAATACTACGTAAGAAAAAATACGAACAGCCAAAGTTGGATGAAGCTTTGTTCGTACAAAATAAATTGCATAAACTGTAAGAAAAATCATAGCAGGTACACATACTATAAAAAAGGTAAATAGTAAAGCAAACCAAGGCATTTTATCTAGCACTCCAAAAAATACTTTTAAGCCAAACATAATTGCCATAATAGCACCAATAAAACCTAAGAAGCTAAAAAAAATTGTTCCAAATAGTACTATAAATTTACCGTCTTCTTTCATTGTTTTTATTTGAAATAACTAAGGTTTGTTTTGGGTGTCAAAGTAATTAACGTTTCATACATCAATTTTATAGTGTTCTCAATATCATTTTTATGTAGCATTTCTACAGTGGTATGCATATATCTAAGCGGTATAGAAATTAATACAGATGGGCAACCGTCATTAGCATAAGCAAAAGATTCTGTATCAGTACCAGTGCTTCTACTTACGGCTCTTAGTTGAAAAGGGATTTTGTTTTTAGTAGCTGTAACCTGTACAAAATCCAACAATTTATTATGTACTGCAGGGCCATAGCAAAGCGATGGGCCTTTACCAGATGCACATTCACCTTCTATCATTTTATTTATCATAGGGGTAGTACTATCATGTGTTACATCTGTAACGATGGCAATATCTGGCTTTATTTTACGTGCAATCATTTCTGCACCCCTTAGCCCAATTTCTTCTTGTACTGCATTTACAATATATAAACCAAAAGGTAATTTCTTTTTATTTTCTTTAAGTAAACGAGCTACTTCTGCAATCATAAAACCGCCTATACGATTATCAAAAGCACGACCTATAAGGTATCCATGTGCCAACTCTTCATAAGCTTCTTCATACACTACTACTGCACCAATATGTATACCCAAGGCTTCTACTTCTTTTTTTGTACGAGCACCACAATCTAAAAAAAGTGTTTCTACTTTTGGTTGTGGTTCTTTATTATCGTTATTGCTCATGCGAGTGTGAATGGCTGGCCATCCAAATACTGCTCTAATTTTACCTTTTTTGCCATGTATAGCTACCCGCATGCTCGGTGCAATTTGGTGATCAACCCCACCATTCCTTTTTAAATAAATTAAACCCTCTGTAGAAATATAATTTACAAACCAACTTATTTCATCGGCATGTGCTTCTATAACTACTTTAAAAGCTGCATCTGCATTTATAACCCCTACGGCAGTTCCATAAGCATCAGTGAAAAAAGAGTCCACATAAGGTTGCAAATATTGCATCCACAATTTTTGTCCACCACTTTCAAAACCAGTAGGGGATGGGTTGTTTATGTATTGTTCTAAAAAAGTATAAGAACTATCTTTGAGTATGCTTTTAGTCTTAATTGTTTTTGCCATTAGTAAATTTTAATGTGCGAAGGTAAATCAATGTATTGTACTTTTAAAATTTTTGATGGCAGTAAAAGCGTCTTAAAAAATTAATAAACAACTTTTCTATTTCGTTTACTTAGGTAAAAATGCCATAGTAAAAAAGTAGCTGTAGATCTATAAGGTTTCCATTTTTCAGTATAAATTTCCATTTCAGTTTTATCTTCTATTAGCAATAGCTCTTTTATAGTATTTACAACTGCAATGTCGCCTAATGGTATTATATCGGGTGATTGTAAGCAAAACATTAAATAAACATCAATCGTCCAATTTCCTATTCCTTTCAATTTAATCAATTCAGCTCTTACTTCATCTGCTTTTTTATGTGATAATCCTAATATGTCAATCTCTTTTTGTAAAACGGCAGTGCCAAGTATTTTTATATAACTTGTTTTTTGTCTACTTACGCCAACTTCTCTAAATTGTTCATCAGTTAATACTATCATTTTCTTTGGAGTAATTTTTTTTGATAATGTTTTTAGCTTTAAAAATGTAGCTTTTGCACTATCAATAGAAACTTGTTGTTCCAAAATAAGTAATACCAAAGTTTCAAAACCTTCTGGCCTAGTAGGAATGGTAGGCAAACCATAAGCTTTGATAATGTTTTTAAAAATTTTATCTTTTTTGGTTAGGTAATCTACAGCAGTTTTCATTTTATTACTTTTAGGTTATTACATGCAAAAGAAATATTTTTTAATTGTTTCTTCTGATTTAAATTTACAACAAGTATTTCTAATAAATTTTAACTTTTATAAATGAAAACTTTTTTGTTAATAGTTATAGTTAGCCTTCAATTAAATTTAGTAGCTCAACAAAAAATTGATACTACTTATAAAACTACTTACTACGAGCAAAAAGTTACCCTCTTTCGTTTACTACCAAATATAAAAGGTGAGATTATTTTTTTAGGAAATAGCATTACCGATATTGGAGAATGGGCAGAATTATGGCAAAATAAAAAAGTTAGAAACAGGGGTATTTCTGGCGATAATACTTTTGGGGTATTAGCAAGGTTAGATGAAGTAACTGCATCAAAACCTGCAAAGATTTTTATTATGATTGGCATAAATGATATTGCTAAAGAAACACCTGATAGTATTGTCATTGTTAATTATAAAAAAATAGTTACCCTCATAAAAAATGAAAGCCCTGCTACAAAAATAATTGTACAAAGTATATTGCCCACCAATAATGATTTTGTAGAGTTTAAACGGCATCAAAATAAAACTGAGCATATTGTTTTTATAAATTCGGCTCTGGAAAATTATTGTAAAGAAAATAATTTGTTTTATGTAGATCTATATACTGCTTTTTTAGATGAAAATAAAAAGCTTGATAAAAAATATACGAATGATGGGTTGCATATAAATGGGTATGGATATATGAAATGGAAGGAGATATTGGAGAGTATGGGTTTAATGAAGTAGTTTTTTGTGAGCGGTAGATTCACTATTTTTTTAATCAATAAATTAAAATATATGCAAGGAGCAAATTTTGAAGTACAAGAAGAATATCCACTTAAAGAAGAGACAGGAATGTTAATTGGGCTTGGGTATGAAATTCAAAGACATTTAGGGCCTGGTTTTTTAGAAATTGTTTATAAGGATGCTTATGAATATGAATTACAGCTAAATGAAGTGCCTTATAATAGAGAAAAGCAGTTTGATGTGAATTACAAAGGGAAAATTTTAGATCATAAATTTTTTGCAGATTTTGTTGTGCTTAATGACATCGTTTTAGAAATCAAAGCTAAATCAGGCGGTATTGCCCCTGAAGATTTGGCTCAGACAATAAATTATTTAAAGGTTTCTGGTTGCAAAGTAGGGTTGATATTAAATTTTGCAAAATCAAAATTAGAAATAAAGAGAGTGGTATTTTAAAAATAAATTTTGCCACAGATTGCACAGAAGCACGGAAAAATGCAATTTGATATGGAAGTATTTTGAATTTAAAGGAATCAAAACTGTGCC
>JAYVID010000351.1:0-14411 GCA_043770525.1 Ferruginibacter sp. | reverse complement strand
TACATAAATTGAAATCGTTTAAGAACCAAATTCAGCTGTAACGCTTTAATGTCAATATATTCAAAGAACTTAAAATTTCGTCTTTAGGACGCTAATGATCTTTTTTAATTTATAATTTTTTTAAGGGATCATTAAAATTTTAGTATCAATTCATATTTAAAATTATTTAATAATATAACACACAATAAACCCATACTTTGTAAACCTATCATTGCCAAAATTTAATAATTGTTATTTTTTTGTACTATTTTTTTTAAATATTAACAGCCTCAGGTAAAGGTTTCATTTAGTTATCCACATAATATTTTTACAACTTGCACGTTATTAGTAATATCTGATAATTTAAGAAATAAAATCCGTTACAAAAATGAAAAATTTTATAAAAAAAAGTTGTTTTTTAGCAACATTTCTCATTGCTTTTTTTCAACTTCAATTACAAGCCCAATCTAATAAGGTATCTGTACAACCTCAAAAAGGATTTATTATAACAGGCACTAATAATGGTATATACAGTGTAAATGCCAACACAGGTACTATGAAACTGATTACTAATACAGGTTTTACAACCAAGTATGCCAATTCATTGAGCATAGATACCATAAGGGGAAACATATACTATACTCAAAATTGTAACGATACCATTACTTATGGCGTTTATGGTTATAACTACCGAACCAACACACATTTTACCCTAACTACAGATTTTAGAACAGCAACAGGTTCGCCTACAGTAGCGCATGGAATGGGAACGGGTGGGGCTTGTTTTTATAATGGTGAAATTTACATCGGCTCAGAATCTGCAAGAGCCATACCAAGTGGACCAACATATCAAAGTGGAGGTAAAACTTTTTTCCCATTTTCAAATATTATTCATAAAATTACTTTAAATACTACGGGGACATTTATTACAAATACAACCGTGTTTAAAGATTATTTTAATGACCATGCTGAAATTTCTTATTGGTCTGAAGATGGTTTAAATGTGGGTACGTATGACTCAGATTGGGGCGATTTTACAGTAATAAATGATACCCTTTTTGAAAGAGTAGGCAATGACATTTCAGATAAAACATCTAATGCATATTTAATGAGTGCACCTGCCAATAGAATTTATCATTTACAAACATCTACAGATAATGCTATTTCATTTACGCAAGTAGCAGATGATGGGTATAGAAATTTAATATATATGAACGACCCTGAGGGAAACCAACAACGTTTGGTATATGGCAATAAAACAAATGGCACCTATAATACTACTACAACAATTCCAATGACCCTAGGCGGAGTGGCCTATACCTCTATCATAGCTGATGCAACGAGTGTATACAAAGGCGAAGGTAATATTGGAAATACTGTATGGCACGATAACAATGCTAATGGTAAAAAAGATGCAGGCGAATATGGTATAGCTAATGCACCAATAGAACTTTGGGAAGATTTAGATAATAATAATTTGATAAATATTACTACAGATAAATTAGTAGGTACAGCACTAACAAATAATGCAGGTCATTATGGTTTTACACAAGTATTGCTGGGTAATTATTTAATGAGAGCAGTACGTACAACCTCGGTAAATTATCCTGCGCAAGGCTTTAGTGGCAACTACCCTTTTAATGAATTGGCTAATGCAGGAGTTACACTTACCAATGCAGGCGATGAAACAATAGTAGGTAATAATAATATAAATTTAATAGCAAAGGATTATCCAACTGTAGTATTTACAGACAATACCGCCGATTTTGGTTTTACAGGAACCTTTACAGTTTATGTAAGAAATGTAAGTGGCAATGTGTTTAACGACCCCGATGGTGGCAATGTAAACCATAGCAGCAATACTGCAAACAATGTACCTGCAAATATGTATGCCAATATCTTTAATGCTACAACTGGCATTGTAGAAGATACAGCGATAGTAAATACAAATGGTACATACAATTTTATAAATATACCAGAAGATGATTATCAAATACAAATAAGTAATACCAAAGGTATTATTGGTACTGTAATACCAAGTTTTCCAACTCCTTATGCGTATGGAGTTTCGTGGGCTACTACAGGGCATTTTAATGGAGCAGAAAATATGGGAAAAGATGGATCTGGAGTAGTAAGTAATATGTTTACTGTTGGTTCGAGTGATGTAAGTAATATTAATTTTGGAGTACAACGCAGACCACTGAGTGCCTTTAATAGACAACCCACAATACTAAACCCAGGAGGAGTAACCGATTTTATTTTTCCGACAGATGCTTTTTATGTATCAACCCCAGGTTATGCTGGCATTCCAAATATAGCAGATGTTTCTGCTTTTGCTTCGCAAGATTATGATGGCGGCACAGTTAATAGATTAAGGGTTGGAGTTTCTAGTCCTTATCCATTATTTACTAAAATAAATACTATTTCCGTAAATGGCATTAGATACAGAGAAAATAATACGCCAGCTTCTATAGCTATTTGCCCAACATGCCCAATTTTTCCAGGTGGCGGAGTGCTTACAAATTTTATAAACGGAGTAGGCTTGCAAACCCCTATTTCTATCGACCCTAAAGATGGCAATGATACTGTAAGAATTTACTATTTGGCAGAAGATAATTTAGGAACACTTTCATCAAACACTGGTATTACACGAGTAGATTTTACAACAGCTGTATTATCTGTAAAAATAGAAAGCTTTATTGCTACTGCAAAGGAAAATGCTGTACTATTAAATTGGGTATTTAAAAATGAAACAATAAACAGTAAATATGAAGTAGAGGCTAGCACGGATGGTACAAATTTTAAAAATATTGGCAGTGTATTGGCAATCAATATTAACAACTATAATATGGTACACAACAATCCTGTTTTCGGTATAAATTATTATCGCATAAAAATTATTGAAAACGATGGCAGCATATTCTATAGCGAAATAAGAAAAGTAAATATTGGGAAAAAACAGGAAATAAATATTTTTCCAAACCCTGCAAATGGAAGTGTAAATGTAGAAATAAACAGTGCCCATGTAAACAAAGCAATAACTATTTTAATTGTAGCTATGGATGGTAAAATTTTGCAAACAAAAAACATAACCAATGCAAGTCAAATAGAAACAATTAATGTATCTGCTCTTGCCGTAGGTAAATATATTCTTACAATAAAAAACAACAATGAAGTAATAAATAAAACGTTTGAAGTAATTAGATAAAAAATAAAGTTGAACAAAAGAAAGCGGCTGTCTCAAAAGGGTGGCCGCTTTTTTTATAAAAAAACAACCAACATTATTGAATGGGGTTCGTTATTAAAGTACAATAAAAAGGCTATTTACAATAATACTATACTTTAACTAATTGTTTGATAATAAATATTTACGGCAAATAATAATACAACATATTATTTGGCAGTTTTTTGCGATTACTTTAAATTTACTCTCTAATTAATTTTTTTAACCAAAAACT
The DNA here is from genome assembly GCA_043770525.1 of Ferruginibacter sp. Lineage (GTDB taxonomy): Bacteria > Bacteroidota > Bacteroidia > Chitinophagales > Chitinophagaceae > Ferruginibacter. Next base: position 10,974 of record JAYVID010000351.1, on the reverse strand, counting down.
ATTTTTATGCGCAATGTATTACCAAAACATTTCCTATTTATCGTTTTTTTATTTCTTTCAATTACAAGTGTATTTGCACAGCAAATGAAGTATCATCGTATTAAAGCGACACTTAGTTCCGAAAAATTTAAACAAATGATGCAGCTTGGTCTAGACATAGACCACTACGAATTTAAAGAAGGCATTTTAACAGCCGAAGTATCCGAAAACGACCTGAGATTATTGAAAGATAATAATGTGCGTATTAAATATGTAATAAAAGATTTAGGAAAAAACATTGCTAAGTACAATGCAAAAATTGACAAAGCAGCGGCCTTAGCTGCAAAAGCAGGCACTACCTCTAATGCATTAACAGTGGCTACACCATTACATTATGGTACAGGCGGTAGCTATGGTGCAGCAGGTGCGGTGTCGAGGCATTTTACTTTTCAAGAAATGCAAAACGAGTTAGATGAAATGAGAACATTGTATCCAAATTTGATATCTGTAAAATCTAGTTTAGGATCTACAGACCAAGGGAGGTCTATCTTTATGGTACGTATAAGTGACAATGCAGATGTAGATGAAAATGAGCCAGAGGTTTTATTAAATGGGGTGCATCATGCAAGAGAGCCTATAAGCATGTCGCAATTAATATTCTTTATGTGGCATGTTTTAGAAAATTATGATACCGACAAAGAATTACAAACCTTGGTAAACAGTACAGAAATGTATATTGTACCCTGTTTAAACCCCGATGGCTATGAGTACAACCGCTCTACAAACCCAACTGGTGGTGGTATGTGGCGTAAAAATAGACACCTCAATAGCGATGGCACTTATGGTGTAGATAATAATAGAAATTATAGTTATGACTGGGGCGGCGCAGGTGCATCAGCTACTACCACTAGCGAAACTTACCGTGGTGCAACCGCATTTTCAGAGGCAGAAAATATTGCAATGAGAAACTTTACGATTTCAAGAAATTTTGTAAGTGCTTTAAATACCCATGCTTACGGAAATTATTGTTTATACCCTTATTCTAGCAAATTAGTAAATACAAATCCAGAAATACCTTTATTTACACAACTGTCTTCTTTTCTTACACAAGACAATAATTTCGTAAGTGGAAATTGCCAAAGTACACTAGGGTACATAGCCAGTGGCGATGCAGTAGATTGGGGTTATGGCGATATTGTTTCAAAACCAAAAATGTACACTTTTACGCCTGAAATTGGCAATTCTTCAGATGGTTTTTATCCTGCAGCATCTCGGCTTATTCCTTTGTGCAATTCTATGATGGTAATGAATAAAAATATTTTAAAAGTATCTACAAGTTATGGCTTGGTAACAACAACAGCTGCACCAAGTTTAGAAAGTTTAAATGGCACAATACCTTTTAATATTCAGCATTTTGGTATTTCAGCTGGCACATACGTTGTAGGTGTATCAGCACTATCAAGTTATGTAAGCTCTATAGACGCTCCAAAAACCATATCGAGCAATACTATTTTTCAAATACAAAATGGTACATTTAATTACACTATAGACCCTGCTACACCAATTGGAACTGTGTTAAATTTTGAAGTAAGTACCAATAATAGTTATACAACAAGAAGAGATACAATATCAATTGTTTTTAATTGTGCATCGCCAACTAGTAATGCCACCAACGGCATTACCACCAATGCTGCTAATGCAACTTGGTCAACTGTAGGTACAAATACCGATTATTATTTTTCTTCAAAAGATGCTACAACTGCAGTTTGGAGCACAGACAGCTTAGTAGTAGGAAATACTTTTGCATTGTCAAACTTAACACCCAACACTGCATATAGTTGGAGAGTACGCACTTTAGATTGTGCAACTTATTCCACCATACAAAACTTTACTACTTTAAATATTTGTGCTACACCAAATCCTACTGAATCTACTATTACTACTAGTGGCTTTACAATATCATGGCCTAGTATAGCAAGTGCTACATCATACAATGTGCAAATAAGATTAGCTGGCGCCACTACATGGACAACTGCTACTGTCACTACCACTTCAAGACAAGTAACAGGGTTACTGCCTGGCAAGGACTATGAGTATCAAGTAAACGCAAACTGTCCATCTGGTGCTAGTAGTTTTTCTGTTCTAAAAAATGTTACTACATCATCGTTGTCATACTGCGCATCTAATGGTATTAACAATACAAAAGAGTGGATAGATTTTATACAATTAAATAGCATAAGCCGTGTATCTGCTGCAGAACCAAATGGCTATATAAATACTGGGTTTAATACATCACTAGTTAGGGGTGCTACTTATACGATTACTTACAGTGCAGGGTTTAGTGCTGCTATAGTAAAACAAAACTGGAAAATATTTATTGATTATAATGGAGATGGTGATTTTAATGATGGTAATGAAGATATCGTAAACACATCAAAAACGGGTGCAGGTAATTTTACTACCACTTTTAGAGTGCCTACAGGTGCTGTTTTGGGCAATGTTGGTATGCGTGTAAAAATGAGCCCAAGGGGCATAAGCAATGCATGTGGCACAATGAATAATGGAGAAGTAGAAGATTATACTATACAAACAACTGCAGGAGTAGAAGGCAAAAACGGTACATTTACCGAAGCAGAAATAACCAATAATTGGAAAGTACGTGTAATAGAAAATCCTTTTAAAAATAAAATAAATGTATTAATAGAAGGTGAAAATGAGGGAGCTACTATCATTACATTGATGAATATAACAGGTAGTGTTGCTTACAAAAAAGTATTGGACAAATCGATTGTTAATCATTCAATAAATACAACTACTTTACCAAGTGGAATTTATTTATTGGTTATACAAAATGGCAATAAGAAAAAGTCCATTAAACTTGTAAAATAGTATAAATTAATTTTTTTATAAAGAGGCTGTCTCAAAAGGGCAGCCTCTTTTTTATACACGAAACCAAGATAGCTAACCTGCTTGGCGAGGTTTTCACAAGCACTACATTTTAAATTACAAAATGCTAATCGTAAAACCCTGCCGTTTCGCCGGGTTTTTATTAGCATACACTATAAATTTTTATAATGTTTTGGAGAAAATGATTACCGTCTCGTCGAGCTTTATGCAAGTGTACACTAAAAATTATAAAAAAACTAACCTTGAAACCCTGACGCATAAAAGAAGCAATAATAAGTAATAACAAAAATGCCGACATTTTTGATGCCGGCATTTTTAATATTTTTTAATATTTATTAGAAAGTTAAATCAAAATAACCTCCGGTTATTGTTTTTACTATTGTACCTCCTGATTCTTTAAGTGCACCAGCAAAAGTTCCTTTTACCCTAGTACCTGTTACACCTAAGGCTCCGTTTTCAATATTTGTTATCGTAACAGTAAACGCCGGTGTTGGATTTGCACTACCAGTTACTGATAAAAAATCTACACTGTTTGCATCCGTATATGTACTGCTTAATAATGTAGCAAGGCCTTGATTGACATTGTAAGGTACATTTTGCATTATTGTACCAGTTCTAGTTAATAATAGTTCAATCCCTTCGTTGTTGGTACTATCTCCCGATATAGTTAAAATTTCAACACCTGGAATGCTAGCATTAAACATTATATTGGAAGTAAATCCAAAATTTTTAAATACAGCTGGTGTACCATTTACAGTACAAGAAATAGAATCAGTAGCAGCCCCACCACCACCAGCTGCAAAAAATGGCACAGTTACATTACATGGCGTTCCTCCACCTCCAGATATTGAAAAAGGGACATTTCCAACTGTACTACCTGCGGTACCAGTAGCATTCAAAGTAATAAATTGGGTAGCAGGCGTAGCGCTTGTAATAGCACCTATGCCAATAAAAGTTACCCCATTAGCAGTTGAAGTAATATTGTAAGATCCAATAGTAGTAACATTTACAGAAACTATCATCCTATTTACAGTAGGGTTCATTATTGCACCAACTTCGTAATCTCCTAATACCACTGCACCTACACAATTTATTGTATACACTGCGGGTGTTAATGCTGGCAATGCTATAATATTGAAATTACAAAAACTAGACGTAGGTGCGCTTGATGTAATTGGGTAAGAGAAAGAACCGGCTGCTGTTGGTGTACCAGAAGCAAGAAGTCTTATACTTGTAGCGCCTGCTGGGATTGTACCGTTTATTGAAAATTGAACCCCATTTTGTGCAGTAGATAGATTTACTGTGCCAGCTGTTTGAACGGTAATAGCCAAATCTACATAGTTGGTAGCATTTGTAAGTAACCCTACAGCATATACACCATTTGGTGTACTTGTACAAGTACCTGCGGTGCTACCAAAAGTAAATGCAGCTACTGCAGTTCCTCCACCACCTCCACCATTCGCATCCAACACATTTATAGCAAAATCACATACACTACCATCAAATTTTACTTTAAAATTATCTGTACCTACAGCTAGCGGTTTACCTACACCTATAAGGCGTATGGTATTAGCTCCAGTAAGTACAGTCACACCAGATGCTTTAAATGAATAACCATTTACGGTATCAGTTGTAATAAAATAAACACCTATTTCAGTTATGTTTACTTGTACATCTACATAATTGTTGTTGGTAAGTGCAGTATCTTTTTTAAAGGTACCATTTGGTGTAGCAGGAGCACAATTGCCACCAGCGTCTTTTACCAATGCACCTTTAGAAGTGCCTGTTTCTGCACTCAATTCTTTTTGGCAAGAAGTAATAATCATACCTGCCGTTAATAATAAAAGAAAGTAGCGTAACAAATTTTTCATACTCTATTTTTTGTGTTTGTAATTTAGTTACAAATGTAACCAAAATTGTTTAATTTTTTATGATACCTGCGACTCATCGTTTACTAAAGACTTAGTTTCTATAGCAGGATGCTCGGTGTCTTGTTTTTGCTGCTTAAACATCTTTTTTTGAAAAACAATGATACTTATTATTCCTGTACTTATGGCTGCATCAGCAATATTAAATATAGGACTGAAAAATTGGAATGATTGTCCACCCCATTTTGGTACCCAACTAGGAAATGTGCCATTTATGATAGGGAAATGCAACATGTCTACCACATTTCCATAAAAAAACGAAGTATAACCTTGTTTACTAAAAGTTGCTATTCCGCTATAATTTTCATATTGGTCCAGTACTTTGTTGTATAACATACCTTTATCAAAAATTATCCCATAAAAGCAGCTGTCTATCAAATTGCCCAATGCACCAGCATATACTAAGGCTGCACATACTAAAAATCCTTTTGAATAACCTTTTTTTATTATACTACCAAGGTACCAAGTTCCAAAAATAACGGCCAAAAGCCTAAATAGGGTTAGTATTAATTTTCCAGTGGTGCCACCAAATTTCATACCATAAGCCATGCCAGGGTTTTCTACAAAGTACAAAAAAGACCAATTACCCATTAAAGGTATCTTTTGTTCAAGTTCAAAATTTGTTTTTACGTAAATTTTTAGTGCCTGATCTGCAATGATTACAAGTGCAACAATTATAACAAGGTGTATTTTTTTCATATTACAGCCGCAAATATAGAAATTACTACTGAGATTTTATAGGAGTAGTTGTTAAAAGTAATTTACTGCTCTTTGTTCAAGTTAATTATTCAAAGGTTTTAAAAATTCCTGTTCTTTTTAATTTTTTTATATTATTTTATTAAATTGAATAAAGAATGTAAAGTATGAAAATTTTTGTTTTAGCAAATCGATACCGTCCTCAAAATTTACTTGCCACATAAGTAGCTTTTTTGTCCGTTTGTAAAATGAAAGACTGTAATAGTTTTTTGGTATTTATCTTTGAGCAATGAGAATTTTGATGGTATGCTTGGGTAACATTTGTAGAAGCCCATTGGCGGAAGGAATATTGCAGCATAAAGCAAACGAAAACAAAAAAGATTGGATAGTGGAAAGTGCAGGCACCAATGGCTTTCATAATGGAGAAGCACCACACCCATTAAGCCAAAAAGTGGCAAAAGCTAATGGGGTAGATATAAGCAAACAAATTTCTAGAAAATTTGTAGAGGCAGATTTTGAATTATATGACAAAATATATGTAATGGCTGCTGATGTGATGGATGATGTAAAAAAAATTGCAGGTATAAAGTTTGATAAAAGCAAAATTGATTATTTTATGAACGAACTTAATCCAAATAAAAATGAAGAAGTGCCAGACCCTTGGTACGGAAATGAGGATGGATATGTGAAAGTGTATAATTTAATTAACGAAACATGTGATGCTATTTTAAAAAACTACAATGGTAGGATGTAAAAAAGTCACAATATGAAATAAGTAATTATTTCTTTTAGTGGAATAAAAAATATTCAGTTACAAAACTTTCTTTGTGAAACTTTGTTTCTTTGAGTTTTAGTGGTTCAAAAAAAAATAATAATGACCAAACCAAGTTTGCCACAGGGCACCAGAGATTTTGCAGCAGCAACTGTTTATAAAAGAAATTTTATTTTAAATACCATACGCTCTGTATTTGAGTTGTATGGCTTTGAGCCATTGGAAACCCCTGCCATGGAAAACCTAGAAACCCTCATGGGTAAGTATGGAGAGGAGGGTGATAAACTCATTTTTAAAATATTGAATAACGGATTGAATGACCCTAAAAATGTAGAAAAAGCAAACGAAGGTTTTGCTAAATTATTAGAAGGAAAAAACACTGCACAGCTTACAGAGCGTGCATTAAAATACGACCTTACGATTCCCTTTGCACGCTATGTAGCCATGAATGCAAATACACTAAGCATGCCATACAAGCGCTACCAGATGCAGCCTGTGTGGCGTGCAGATAGACCACAGCGTGGGCGCTACCGTGAGTTTACACAATGCGATGCAGATGTAGTGGGTAGCCCATCGCTTATAAATGAAGTGGATCTTTGTAATATTTATCACCGCTCTTTTGTGCAGCTAGGTTTAAAAAATTATGAGCTAAAAATAAACAGTAGAAAAGTATTAGCAGCACTTGCAGAAATAAGTGGCGGTGCTGAAAAAATGATGGACATAACTATTGCTATAGACAAGCTAGATAAAATTGGAATAGAAAAAGTAAAAGAAGAATTAAGTGGAAAAGGATTGAATGAAAATGAAATAACTGCAATTGAAAAATATTTAAACATTGCTGGAAGTAATGAAGAAAAAATAGCTTCAATTAAAACATTATTTGCAAATAGCGATACGGGTAAAGCAGGTGTAGAAGAATTGATTTATGTATTGGCAAATTCAAATAACACAAATGTAAAGGTAGACCTTACACTTGCCCGTGGGTTAAATTATTATACGGGAATTATTTTTGAAGCAAAAGCACCTGCGGAAGTAAAAATGGGCAGCATTGGTGGTGGCGGTAGGTACGATAATCTTACGGGGATGTTTGGTGTACCCAATATTGCAGGTGTGGGTATTAGTTTTGGTATAGATAGAATTTATGATGTGATGGAGGAACTGAATTTATTTCCTGAAAGTATTGCTAATACTGCTAGAGCTATTTTCTTTAACCTTGGCGATGATGAAGTTGTGGTGGCAATGCAACTTGCAAATGTGTTAAGGGACAATTCTATTGCTTGCGAAGTTTATCCTGAAAAAGTGAAGATGGATAAGCAATTTAAATACGCTGATAAAAAACAAATTCCCTACGCCATCATCATCGGTACAAAAGAAATAGAAAACAAAACTTGTATGGTAAAAGATTTGAAAAAAGGGGAGCAGGAGGAAATTGCTTTTGATGATTTAACAACATATTTTAGTAAGAAGTAAAATGAGTAGGGTTACTTAATAACAATTATAAGCATAAACAAAAAATAAAAACCATGAATAAAAAAACACTTTCACTCTCAGTAGCTGCCATAGCAGTAGTATTGTTTTTTTCTGCTTGCTCTAGTAAAAGTAACACTGCTGGCAGGTATGTACCAGATAATGCAGGAGTAGTAATGCACATAGATGGCGCATCGCTTAATACAAAATTGCCATGGGAAGAAATAAAACAAAACGAGTGGTTTAAGAAAGTACAATCAGACACAAGCATGTCTGCTTTTGCTAAGGCAGCTTTTGAAAACCCAGACAATAGTGGCGTAAATATAAAAAAGGATATCATTATTTTTTATAGTACAGATACCAGTGGTGCTTATGCAGCAGTAGAGGGTTCTATTTCCGACGAAGCAAAGTTTAAAAAATCATTGGCAGAAGGTAAAATAACAGGAAAAGAAACCACCAAAGATGGATACACTTTTGTAACAGATGAAAAGAATTGTGTAGCATATAATAAAGAAAAGTTTTTTGCAACAATGTCTACCGGTAGTCAAACAAATTACCCTCCATTGTCTGATTTAAGCGATACTGGAAGTGTAAGCTTACCTAATGTTTCTGCAAAAAAAGATATGGAAAAAGTAACAGCTGAGCTTATAAATTTATCTGAAGGAAAAAGCTTAGGAAAAAATGAAAAATTCGGAAACCTAATTGAAACAAAAGGGGATGCACATTTATGGATGAATGCTGAATTTTTAAATGCAGATGCCAATATGGGTGGAATGACTGCTTTAGCAAATCTTAAAAAATTATATGAAGGTGCTATTACTGCTGCTACTTTAAATTTTAGTGATGGTAAAATAGATATGGATGTAAAATCTTATGGGGGCAAAGAAATGACTGAACTGTACGAAAAATATAGCGGAGGAAACGTTGATAAAGCAATGTTGCAAAATATTCCATCAAAAGATGTAGCGGGTGTATTTGCTTTAAATTTTAAGCCAGAAGGTATAAAAGCTTTTTTAAAAGTTTTAAATTTAGAAGGGTTAGCTAATATGGGTGCAAAAGCACAATTAGGTATAGATATAGACGATTTTATAAAAGCAAACAAAGGTGATATAATGATTGCCATTACGGATTTGAAAACAGCAAATCCAGATTTAAACACAAGTGTAGATGGGTTGCCTACTGCACCTCCAATGAATGTTTTATTTTCTGCTGCAATAGGTGATAAAGCATCATTTAATAAATTGATAGATGCAGGTAAAAAAATGGGCTCTGCATTTACAGTAGGTGCTAGTACACCTCCAGTATTTTTTAATACAAATGAAAAATATTTTACCATGTCTACAGACAAAACAAGCATGGATAAATACTTAGCTGGTGCTTCAATTCCTGCTCCAGCATATATTGATAAAATATCAGGCAGTGGTTTTGGAGGCTATGTTAATTTTCAATATGTACTTGCCAATACACCTATAGGTAAAGATAGTGCAGATATACAATCAAAAGATTTGTCCATAAAAATGTGGGATAACCTAATAATAAATGGTGGTGGTTTTAAAGATGGTGCTTTAAACCAACATTGGGAAATAAACTTAATAGATAAAACAACCAATAGTTTAAAACAATTAAATAAGTATGGTGGAGCTATGGCAGCAATACAAGAAAAAAAAGCGCAACAACAAAATGATTTTTGGAAAAATGAAGATTTGATGACGATACCTCCTGTATCATTAAACAAATAATATTTTACTTCATTAAAAGAGGCTGTATCAAAATTCAAAAAATTGTCAAATTGAGCTTGTCGAAATTGATAGTTTTTTGAATTTTGAAGTTAATGTCTTGTTTCGACAAGCTCAACATGACTTTAACTTCAAAATTTTGATACAGCCCCTTTTTCTTTTATTCTTCTAAAATGATCATTGCATTAAAAAATATTGTTCCTCAGTTTTTAGAAAAAGAAAAAATTGCTAAATCTACTATATGGGGGCATGAGCATGCTTTTAACAAAGGTGAAAAAATACAAATTGTTGCGCCCAGTGGCAGCGGTAAAACATCACTTATTCATTTTTTGTATGGTATAAGAAAAGATTACGATGGAGCAGTTTTGGTAGATAATAAAAAGCTACAAGATTTTAGCCCAACAAACCTAGCAGATATGCGTGCAACACAAATGAGTATTGTGTTTCAAGATTTGCGGTTGTTTAAAGAATATACAGCAATGCAAAATATTGAAATAAAAAAACAACTGGCACCCTATCATAAAACGGATAAAATAATGGCAATGGCTGAGCGGTTAGGATTAGCCAATAAACTAACACAAAATGCTGGCACCTGCAGCTACGGAGAACAGCAGCGCATTGCTATTATTCGTGCATTGCAACAACCTTTTAATTTTATTGTAATGGATGAGCCTTTTAGCCATCTTGATGATAACAATAGTAAAATAGCCATGCAATTAATAGAAGAAGAAGCAAAAGAAAGAGGTGCAGGCATCATCCTTGCTGACTTGCAAGCCAACCCATTTTTTAATGCAGATAGCACTTTACATTTATAAAGATGGGAAAAAATATCAATCTAAGTTTTAAAACTATAGCACCATTTTTAAAAAATGGAAATAAAAGTGCAAGGGTATTTACTTATGCAGGCTTAGCCATTGGAGTAATGTTATTGTTGTGTTGCGTGCAAATGTTTATCAATTTAAATGAGTTGCTAAAAGAAAAAAATCCACGTAAAAATGGGTTCGATTTTATTTCTGTAACCAAAACAATTACCAATGATAATATGGGTAACGACAATCGTTTTACAGCAGCAGATGTAGCAGCATTTAAAGAACAACCATTTATTGCAGATGCTGCACCACTTATTAGTAATCAGTTTAGAGCCAAAGCAAGTGCAGGCGATATTATTCCTTTTAGTACCGATTTGTTTTTAGAATCTATACAAGATAATTTTTTAGATACTTTACCAACAAGTTTTAAATGGGCGCCAGGGCAAGAAATAGTTCCCATCATTTTTTCTGCAGATTTTTTAGAAATGTACAATGTGTTTGCACCAGCCCAAGGCTTGCCGCAGCTGTCTGAAAGCTCTATTGGTGCAGTAAATATATTTTTAGAATGCAGTGCAGCAGATGGTACAACTATGAAGTTTAAAGGAAATATTGTAGCCGTAAGCGATAGGATAAATTCAGTAATTGTACCCAAAAGTTTTTTGGAATGGGGAAACACAGTA
>JAYVID010000350.1:0-21820 GCA_043770525.1 Ferruginibacter sp. | reverse complement strand
CATAAGGAGCTTCAGTTTGCCAATTCACACTCATGCTATTATTGGTAAATAAATCGGTGCCTTTTGTAATGATATTCAGGTCTACCATGTAATCGTTTGGCTTAATTATATACTGGTGTATTATTTCTTTAGTTCCTGTACTATCGCCCGTTTTAAAAGATATGGTTTTACTACCATCAGCATTTGTAACCACTGGTTGTGCAGCAAAAACCAAATTTTCAGACTCTGCCACTAGCCCATTACCCGAATTAAGTTTGTAGGAAAACTTATTAAAAGTACCAGTTTGTAAAATTACATTGCTGCTATCGTATTTTTTAAATTGTTTTAACTCCACCAAAGCAGGCTGTGCACCTTTGGTAGTAAAAGAAATTTTTACAACTTCATTTTCTATAGCCAGCATTTCTACTTTGGTACTATCTTGCTTAAAACCTTGCGTTTGTCTTGCATTTTTTAAAGAATCTGTTTTTAGCGAATCTACTTTAGCCAAAATGGTATCTTTTACAACCTTTGGCTTTAAAGCAAGAGAATCTGCTTCTTTCTTTTGGGCTTCTTCGTAAGCTTTTTGGTTTCTACTATTATAAAACATCATACCTACAAATAGTAAACCTATAAGTGTAAAACCAATTGCTTTGTTTTTGTCAAATCCCATTTCAGTTATTTTAATGTAATTTTTCTATTGTTAAGTTAAAGCCCTTTTACTTCAAATTATAGTCCGCATTTTTTTTACGTCTTATTGGCATGAAGCCAGCAAAAATACTACCTTTTATGTATGGTTTAATTAAAAAATGCCTTCTTTTGAGGGAAGGCATTTATGTAGCAAAAGATTTATTATTTTTTAGCTGTAGTTGCTTTAGCAGCAGCTGTTTCTTCTTGTTTCAACTGACGTGTCATTGTTACAGAAGCAATCGGAATTCTTGGTGAGTTTAATATTTCCATATTCTCAGCAACTATATTCTCGATACGAATGTTTTCATTCAATTCTAAATTTGTAATATCTACTTCTATATTCTCTCTTAGATATTTAGGAAGGGTTTTTATTTTTACCGACTTTATCTTTAATACCAACTTACCACCGGCTTTTACACCTGCAGGCGTTCCAGTATACTTAAGTGGTAAAGTAGCTATAACAGCTTTATCATCTACCAATTCTAAAAAGTCTAAATGCACCAAAGCATCAGATACTTTATGAAATTGCAAATCTTTTAAAATACACTTGTACGTTTTACCATCTACTTTTATTTCAGCAAACATAAACTCAGATGTGTAAACGATGTTTTTAAAAGCTGGTGCAGGTGCAGAAAAATTTACTTCAGTTTTACCACCGTAAATTACAGCTGGCACAAGATTCTGAGAGCGAAGTTGGCGGGTGGCTTTTTTTCCGCTTTCGGTCCTCAGTTGTCCTTCGATTGTAATTGTTTTCATTGTTTAATTTTTTATGAGGTGCAAAAGTAGGGGTTTTTGGTTAGATATTAGATGTTAGATTGCTAGATTTTAGAATGTTCAAAAGCTGGTAGATTCAATTTAATCAGAAATAACTAATAAACCCCAGCTGTAACTCCGCATCTAAATTTAACTAACATAAAAAGGTATAACATCTAATGTCTAAAATCTCTTGTCTATTTTACCCCCTTTTTGCCCTACCTCGTATAAATAAACTGTTGATACTCTTATTTTCATACGCATTTCTCAATGCTACCGCAAAAAGTTCATCTACAGAAAGTACTTTTATTTTATCGCTCAATGGTTTTACAGGAATCGTATCACACACTACCAATTCTTCCATCACACTATTTTGAATATTTTCATAAGCTTTTCCGCTTAGCACAGGGTGTGTACACAATGCACGTACACTTCTAGCCCCCTTTTCTTTCATTAATGCAGCACTTTTACAAAGTGTGCCACCTGTGTCACAAATATCATCTATTAGTACTACATCTCTATCTTTTACATCGCCTATCAATACCATGCTAGCAATTTCATTTGCACGCTTACGGTGCTTATCGCAAATAACCATTTCGCATTCAAAAAATGTTGCTATTTCTCGTATTCTGTTAGCACTTCCTACATCAGGCGCTGCAAAAGTGAGGTTTGCTAAATTTAAACTTTCTATGTACGGAATAAAAATTGCAGAAGAATCTAAGTGGTCTACAGGTATATCAAAATATCCTTGTATTTGTGGTGCATGTAAATCCATCGTTACCACCCTGTCTGCACCTGCAGCTGTAAGCATGTTTGCTACTAGTTTAGATCCTATTGCCACACGGGGTCTATCTTTTCTATCTTGCCTAGCATAGCCATAATAAGGCATTACTGCTATTACTTTGTAAGCTGATGCTCGTTTTGCAGCATCTATCATGAGCAACAACTCCATTAAATTATCGGTAGGTGAGTAGGTACTTTGCACTAAAAATACTGAGCGGCCACGTATACTTTCTTGAAACTCCACCCCTATTTCTCCATCGCTAAACCGTTGAATATTAACATTACCCAATGGCTCTCCAAATTTTGCTGCTATTTTTTCTGCTAGATATTGTGAGCCTGTGCCTGAGAATATTTTTACGTTTGCTTGCATGAAATGGGTTTTTTAATAATGAAAGTTCTGCGAAATTACATTTAGTTTGCATTAATAAATTTTTAAATGATGGAAAATTTAGATAATAACAAAACTTCTATAAAAAATTGGGCAGAAGATGATAGGCCAAGAGAAAAAATGGCCATGCATGGTGCTGAAGTATTAAGCAATGCAGAATTGCTTGCTATTATCATAAATAATGGCAGCAGAGAAAAATCAGCTGTGGAACTTGCCAAAGAAATATTGCAACTTGGGCAAAATAATATAGATGAATTGGGCAAACTATCGTTAAAAGACCTACAAAAAATAAAAGGCATAGGGCTTGCAAAATCAATATCCATAGCTGCTGCACTAGAAATAGGTAGAAGAAGAAGTGCAACAGATTCACTACAAAGAACCAAACTTAGTTCAAGCAAAGAAATAGCCCAATACCTGCGTACCATTTTAAAAGATCAAACAAATGAAGTTTTTGCAATCGTTTTCTTAAACCAAGCAAACAAAGTAAAAAGCTTTAAAATTATTAGCCGTGGTGGCATTACAGGCACAGTGGCAGACCCAAGGGTTATTTTAAAAGAAGCCCTAGACCAGGGTGCAACCTCTATTATTCTTAGCCACAATCATCCATCTGGAAATTTAAAACCAAGCATGGTAGATAAAGAATTAACACATAAAATAAAAATAGCCGCTTCTTATTTTGATATAAGAATAATGGACCACATTATTGTAAGTGATGAAGGCTATTATAGCTTTGCAGATGCTGGAGAGATGTAATTAAAAAAAAAATTGTGGATTATTAATCTATAAAATTCCATACTTTTTATAATAAGCAATAATAAAAGCAGTTACTTCATCGTAGCTTAAAATACCCATTGGCTGTTCATTGCTTTCTAAAAATTTGCCGTACATATAACTTACCATAGGTTCTATAAAACTTCTATGCAATGCATAAAATTTTCTCCTTTCTTTAAAGTCTAAAATAACTGCAGGCAGCAATGCTTTTCTTATATCTAAAGCACTTGTACTATCTGCTATCAATAGTGTTCTATTGGCATAATTAAACATTTCTGTATATACAGAATAATTAAAAAGCGTATCTGTAGAAGCTGCAGCAGCAAGGTATCCCACAAAATTAGCTTCCATTTCTTTTGCATATCCTAGCTGGTGTGCTACTTCGTGGCAAGCAGTAAAAGGTTGAGTAAATTTGGGCACCGTTGTATTTATTTGTGCTTCTCCTGTAAATGGATTGTAGTAGCCTTCAAAACCTAAATAATTGCCAGCCCAGCCCCACATAGATTTTTTTATAGACCCATTTTTATAATGCAAAAAAGGATATTTTTTTTCTACTTTTTTGTATGCTTCTTGCACTTTAGCAAACATTATTTCATTACTAGGGTACACCGCTTTTGTATTTATCAAACTTGTTTTACAGATGTTTATTTTATTCACTAAAACCTTGTTTATGCTTTTCAGTTCTTCAATATTATAATCTGCTATTTTTAAATTTAGCTGGGCTGCTATTCCTTGCCTATTATAATTTATACCCCAAAAAATGTTAAAAATAATATAACCGATACTAAAAATTCTTATACCTATTGATAGAGATGGAATAAGCTTTTCTTTAAAAGTTATTTCTCTCTTTTTTTTAAATAAAAATTGTAAAGCTTTACTTAATTTAATTACTAAAAAGACAATGATTACAGCATAAATAATATCTCCTATGCTAAAAGCTAACCAACCAAATATTTTTCTTAAAATAGCTGCAAACCCTTGGTAAAAATGAGTGTAATAACCTGCTTCTACCCTTTCACTATTTTTGCTGTAAATATTTATGGCAATACATAAACCAATTAAAACGGCATTAATAATCCATCTTTTTCGTTGAAACATAGCTTTTAAAAAAAATTATACTCAAAATTGGGGTATTTTATCAAGTAAATAGCAGGTTTGGCCATTAAATTAAAAAAAAGGTCGTACATTTGCAATCCTTTAAAACGAGTGTAATGACAAGCAAGCGGGAGTACGAGATAGCTTTTGTAGGCCTAAAGCAAGGTGAACATGAGTATCATTATACCTTAGAGGATAAGTTCTTTAAAGAAAAAGGTGCGGAAGATGTAGAAAATATGCATGCTACTGTAAAACTCACATTGGATAAAAATGTGGGGTTTATGATGCTTAAATTTCAAACAGGTGGAAATGCACAGGTAAATTGTGATCGTTGTGGTAATTTAACACAGGTTCAACTTTGGGATGAGTTTTCGATGATAGTAAAGCTAATTGAAAACCCCGAAGAAATGAATGCGCAAGAAGAAGATGCGGATGTATTTTATATAGCTCGTAGCGAAAGCCACTTAGAAGTAAGTGATTGGTTGTATGAGTTTGTAATGCTCAGCATACCAGTGCAAAATGTTTGCGGAGATGATGAACAAAAGCAGTCACTTTGCAATAAAGATGTGCTGGAAAAACTAAGCGAAATGCAAATAAAAATAGAAGAACAAAAAGAAAATTCTATTTGGAAAGGATTAGAAAAATTTAAAGATAATTAGTGCAAAGTCATATACTAAGTACTAAATACTAAATACTATTTATAATAAATACTAAAATAAACAAGTCATGCCAAATCCGAAAAGGCGTCATAGTCAGCAAAGAAGTGCAAAAAGAAGAACACATTACAAAGCTAGCGAGACTACGCTTAGCATAGATGGTACAACAGGTGCTACACACGTACGTCACCGTGCACATGTAGTAGAAGGAAAGTTATACTACAAAGGCAAGTTGGTATCTGAAAAAGCACCTCTAAGAGCTGTTTAATGCTTAATGTAGTTTATTGCTTTTTTGTATAATTGATTTGCATATTCCTTTTTTATAAGGTATTACTTCATTCTATAAAAATTAAGCTAAAGAAATATAGTTCAAAAAATCTTTATTCCAAAGTCGTACTTGATTAACTTCGAGTTCGGTTTTGGAATTTTTAATTTTAAAATTTTCTTGCAATGATAACAATTGGACTAGATATGATGGGTGGCGACTTTGCTCCATTGGAAGCTTTAAAAGGTACAGCCATTTTTTTAGCAGAAAATTCTACCAATACACAGCTTGTACTTATAGGTAATGAGGCCAAAATAAATGAAGTACTAGCCACATACCCACTCCCTACAACAGCTTACAGTATAGTACATGCAGCACAAGTAATAGAAATGCATGAACACCCCACAAAAGCTTTAAAAGAAAAACCTCAAAGCTCAATAGCTGTAGGGTTTCAACTATTGGCTACCGCAAAAATAGATGCATTTATAAGTGCAGGTAACACTGGTGCAATGATGGTAGGTGCACTGTTTAGTATAAAAAAAATAGAAGGAATATTAAGGCCAACCATTGGTGCTTATATGCCAAGAGAAAATGGCAGTCTAGGATTATTGGTAGATGTAGGGTTGAATGCAGATTGCAAACCAGAAAACCTCAATCAATTTGCTATACTAGGCTCTTTATTTGCAGAGCATGTATTGCATATTACAAACCCTAAAGTAGGACTTGTAAACCTTGGCCAAGAAGAAGGCAAAGGAAATATTTTAGCACAGGCTACTTACCCATTACTTAAAAAAAATAGCCATATTAATTTTGTGGGAAACATAGAAGGCCGAGATATTTTGCTTAACAAAGCTGATGTAATGGTATGCGAAGGTTTTACGGGTAATGTAGTTTTAAAAATGGCAGAAAGTATTTATGACATTGTAAAACGTAGAAAAATTGAAGACGAACATTTTGAACGTTTTAATTTTGAAACTTATGGAGGTGTACCTGTATTAGGAGTAGAAAAGCCTGTAATAATTGGGCATGGCATAAGTGGTGCTGCTGCTTTTAAAAATATGATAAAAATTGCTGAGCAAATGATAGCGGTTGATTTGAGTGATAAGATAAAATCAAGCTTCGTAGGGTAATAAAATTGAAAGTAAATTAGCTTACAATAAAATGTTTTATTTAAAATCGATTTCCTTAGGCTAACAATGGAATGGAGGCTAAAGTCTCACACCTGGTTTGTACAAGATACCAACGCAGTCAATGCAAAAACTGCATAAAAAAACCTCCCGCATTTACATACGAGAGGTTATATTTTTCATCTTACAAAATAAAATTACTCTGCAGGAGTTGCAGCAGCAGCACCAGCTTCGTCATTAGTCAATTTAGCTTTCAAATCAGCTAAAGCGCCTAACTCACCCATGGTAGTTTTTTCTACTTTACTTTGAATAGCTTTTACAGCTTTCTTAGTAGTTTCTACTTCTGCTTTTTTCTCTTTTATTTCTACTTGTCTTTCTTCTTCTTTTTCTTGCTCCCAAAGTCTTGTATGACTTAAAACGATGCGTTTGTCATTGCGATCAAATTCAATTACAACAAAGTTTGCAATTTCATCTTGTGCAATAGCTCTTTCATCTTCTTTCATCAAATGACGTGTAGGTGCATAGCCTTCCAAGCCATAAGATAATTGAACAACTGCGCCTTTATCATCTTTCTTTATAACAGTACCTTCATGTAATGAACCTACTGCAAAAGTATCTTCAAGGCTATTCCAAGGATCTTCTTCTATTTGCTTATGCCCTAATTGTAATTTACGTCCTTCTTTATCAATACTCATAATCATTACCTCTATTTCGTTTCCTACTTTAGTGTATTCATTAGGGTTGTTAAAGCGTTTTAACCAGCTTAAATCACTTATGTGAATCATACCACCTATTCCGGTAGTTAGTTCTACAAATACACCATAAGGAGTAATATTCTTAACCGTACCATTGTGCTTGCTAGCTTCAGGGAATTGGTTTTCGATTGTACTCCAAGGATCGTCCGTTAATTGCTTAATAGACAAGCTCATTTTACGAGTATCTTTATCTAAGGTTACTACTTTTGCTTCGTACTCATCACCTAATTTAAAGAATTCTTTAGCATTGATAGGAGTATTAGCCCAAGTAATTTCACTTACGTGTACCAAACCTTCTACACCAGGTGTTATTTCTAAGAAAGCACCGTAGTCTTCAATGTTTACTACTTTACCTTTTACGTTATCGCCTTCTTTAAAGTTCTCAGCAAGTGTATCCCAAGGGTGAGCAGTTAATTGCTTTAAACCAAGGCTAATACGTTTTTTATCATCATCAAAGTCAAGTACAACCACATTTATTTTTTGATCCATCTTCAATACTTCACTAGGATGGTTTATGCGACCCCAAGAAATATCTGTGATGTACAACAAACCATCTAAACCACCAAGATCTAAGAATGCTCCAAAATCAGTAATGTTCTTGATTACACCTTCTAATACTTGTCCTTTTTCAAGTTTGCCAATTATTTCAGCTCTTTGTGCTTCAATATCACTCTCAATAAGTGCTTTGTGGGATACAACAGCATTCTTAATTGTTTCGTTAATCTTTACAACTTTAAACTCCATTGTTTTACCAACAAACTGATCGTAATCAGTTACTGGTTTCACATCTATTTGAGATCCTGGTAAGAAAGTTTCCATACCAAAAACATCAACAATAAGACCACCTTTTGTTTTACTAGTAACCAAACCAGTTACAATTTCACCTGTCTTATTTACTTCCATTATTCTTTCCCAAGCACGAGTAGTACGAGCCGCTTTACGGCTAAGGTTTAAGTTACCTTCTCTGTCTTCTTTCTCTACCACCATTACTTCAATTACATCACCAACCTTTATTCCGCCTGGTACATCTCTAAATTCATTTAAAGAAATTAAACCATCACTTTTAAAGCCAATGTTTACTACAGCATCCGTTTTAGTTAAAGATTCAATAGTAGCTTGAATCATTTCGCCATCATTGATTTGTTTGAAAGTGTTGTCATAAACTACATCATACTTTTCTTTTTCAGTTTGAGTGTAAAAAGATACGTTGCGCTTATCTCTACTCCAATCAAAATCATCATGAGGAGTTTGTACAGGTGGTACATAAGCTGGTTTAGCTGCTGCTTCAGTTTCTACTGCAACTTCTGCTACAACCTCTGTAACCTCAGGTGTGTTTGTTGTCGCAGCTGCCTCTGTTGCATCTTGTGCAGCCATTGGCTCCTGATCATCTGCGTTTAGTTGTTTGTTAAAATTAAATGACATAAAATTATCCCGCTTGTTTTTTTAACGGGCTGCAAAGGTATGAAAAATAATAATATAAAATACAGAAAGCCCTACCACAGCCATTTTAAAGTATAAAAACAAAAAGGGCTACTGGTTAGAGTAGCCCTTTTAAGGTATTAAATATTAAAAGAAAGTAATTAGAATATTAAAACAGTACCTGTTTTAATACGATTACCTTTTGTATCAAGAAGATCAACTCTGTAGATTCCTCTACCATGAGCTGGAGAAACTGATACATTCATAGGTTGATAACCAGCACCTACTTTATAAACCTGACTAAATACCAATGACCCTTTTTCGTCGTAAACATTTACAGCACCAGGTATACCATTACCGTTTGAAATATCGGTATAGTATCTTACTTGGAAATTACCATTGTTAGGACTAGGATATATGAATAATCTATCTGTGTTTACTGAATCAGTAATAGATAATGAAGCAATGTTTGGCAATACATTACCAGCACTTGCAAAAGCACATCCATTTGCATCAGCGCCTGTAACAGAATAAACACCTAAAGCATCTATACCTACTACTCTTGTAATTGAATTTGCTCCAGTAACATTTACACCATTTCTAACCCATTGGTAAGTAATTGGAGCTGCAGCTCCAGAAACAGCAGCTGTTAATGTAGTTGTTAGACCAGGGAATAACTTGGTTATAGGTGCTACACTAATGTTTACACTTGGAGCATTGTTAACTGTTAAAGTACCTGCACTAGAAAGTACAGATCCACAACCACCTACAGTATTTACAGAATCTCTATATCTGTATCCAGTAAAAGCAACTGCCGGGTTTGTAATTGTTAATGTAGAGGTTGTAGCACCTGAATAAATTGCATTGTTTGCAATATTCGAATAACTAGTACCACCATTTGTACTTACTTGCCATTGATGCGTAAAGCCAGGACCACCAGTAGGTGTACCTACTAAAGGTAAACTTACTGATGCATTAGCACAAACTGTAGCATTTGCTACTGTAAGTGTACCACCTGCAGGAGTTACTACAGTAAGAGTAGCTGCCGTACTGGTAGGTGTACCACCACAGAAACCATTTACTCTAACTCTATATGTATACCCTAACATAGAAACTGTAGCTCCCGTAATCGTTAAAGTAGCAGTTGTACCACCAGTATAAACACCACCAGTTGCATTTGCCCAAACACCAGTACCTGGGTTTACTTCCCACTGGTAAGTAGTTCCATTGGTAGTGTTAGGTACAACAACAAAAGTTGTATTTGCGCCAATACAAATTGTTCTATTAAGCGGTTGCGTAGTTATA
Organism: Ferruginibacter sp.; assembly: GCA_043770525.1. Taxonomy (GTDB): domain Bacteria; phylum Bacteroidota; class Bacteroidia; order Chitinophagales; family Chitinophagaceae; genus Ferruginibacter. The sequence continues at coordinate 11,837 of JAYVID010000350.1, read as the reverse complement.
GATACAGTTGGTGTTACAACTATTTGTGCAGCGCCAGTATTTCCTAAACCAACACAACCATTTGCACCTGTAACAGATACAATCGTATATGTAGTTGTAACAGCTGGTGCTACATTAATGTTTGTACCACTTACATAACCGTTATAAATTGTGTTAGAAGTACCATCACTGTAAACCAATTTGTAAGGAGAAACACCTCCAGTAATATCAACTTTAATATTATTTACAGTGCTTGCACAATTAACTCCTGTAGCAGGAGTAGCGTATTGTACTCTATCTATACCTATAAAGTTTGAGTTAATACCAGGTGTATTACCTCCATTTGTTACAAAATATCTAAAAGCAAATCTTCCAGAAATTGACCCAGTAATACCTGTAATTGTAGCAGTATATTGGGTAAAAGTTTCAGGGTATGTATTAGGTCCGCCTAATAGGGTTGGATTAACCTCTAATAAAGTAACAGTAAAATCACCTACTGAAGTAGTAGTAGCTCCCACATTTGTACTTGCGCCATTAGTGCTCATACGTAATTGTAAACGCTCTGCTCTATTTGCAAATGATGGAGCTGCTCTAGTATAGAAAGAAATAACATCACCATTTTTAATATTAACAACAGGTGTAAATAACCAATTGCTTATGTTTCCACCAGGAGCTGTATTATTAAAATTAGCACCAACATAAGCATTCGTTGCTCCATCAAATGATGGAAATGCAGCTGGGTTACCTTGGAACCAACCTGAGGTACCTACTGGCGCACTCAAATTTTGAGCACTCCAACCTGCAGGGCCTGTTGCAGTTACTGCGTCAAAACCTTCATTAATTTGAAAGCTAGCGCCAGGAATTAAACTAGCAATAACAGATGCTGAAGAAGCTGCATTTACTAAAACTGGCACAGGAGCAGAAAAACAACCATTTGCGTTTAATCCTGTAACAGAATAAGTAGTTGTAGCTAATGGATTAGCAACAACAGTTGCAGCAGCTGTAGAACTTAAACCAGCGCCAGGTACCCAGCTGTAAGTAGCAGCACCAGCTGCTGTTACAGTTAGCGGACCACAACCAGAAGCATTGTTAACAGTAACTACAGGACGAGGTAGAACTGTAACTGGAATATTATTTGCACCAACACATGCACCAGAAGCGTAAGTAGCTACATAAGTATTAGTAGCGGTAGGTGCTACCCATACAGTAGCTTGTGCCGTACCTGGTACGTAAGGAATTGTTGCGTTTGCATCATTAAAGAATGTACCACCTGTCCAAACTGGAGCTGGAGCTACATAGTTAAATGTAATTCCCCATGAAATAAGATTACCCACATCTCCACCTGCAACATCACGCATTGTAAGTCTCCAAGTACCATTTGGTACTGTATATAACGCTACAAAATTATTAACATCAGACACTGTAGCAGGTGCACCATTAGCACCAACATTAAGAGCACCATCAGGTGCAAAAGTACCAGTAAATGGAGCTGCACCAGCTGCTATTGGAGTAGCACCAGCTACTGAAGTAATCGTAGTGTTAGTAAAATTATCTGCACTTCCACCTCTACCATTTATTAAATTTAAAACTTTACCATTTGGCGCTTGTAAATTAATAATCATATCTCCATCCCAAGTATGTGTCATAGTAAAATTAACAGACATATTTGTGAGTAAAGCCCCAGCTGGTAAAGCTGCTGTTAGAGATGATGTTGTACCTGCTGGAGAATTATCTGGTACTGCAATTGGAACATTTGTACTTGTAACTATTGAAGACACTTCTTTAGCACTTAACTTTAGGATTGTGCCTTCACAAATTGTTGCTGCATCAGGGACAACGCATGCGCAGTTTGTTACATTTATAGTAATACTTCCGCAAGCGCCGCTTGGTGTAGTTCCACAACCGCCTTCGCCACGTACGTAATAAGTAGTAGTAACAGCTGGAGTAACAGTTACGCTACTACCAGTACCTGCGATAGCTGTACCGCCGCAAGAGCCAGAATAAAACTTCCAATTTGCACTATTGCTTAAAGGACCATTTGCTGTTAAAGTTACAGGACTACCTGCACAAACTGAAAAAGCTGATGAAGAAACTATTGGAGCCGCAGCTGGTGTATTTGTACATGGGGTTCCATCATAAGTTACTTGATCTATACCAATAAAATCTGAATTATTACCACCACCACCATCAGTTACAAAATAACGAAAAGCTATACGACCATTTGTAGGTGCAGCAAGTCCGCTTACGGTAGCTGTATATTGGGTCCAAACAATTGGATAACCAGTACCTGTTAATGTAGGATTAATGGTAAGTAATAAAGTTGTAAAATCTCCAACAGATGTATTGGTTGTTCCTGCATTTACACTTGCACCATTGGTACTTAATCTTACCTCAAGTCTATCAGGGAAAGGGGTAGCACCAGGTGTAACTGTACGAGAGTAAAATGTAAGTTGATCTCCATTTTTTATTGCTATAGCTGGTGTAAACAACCAATTGCTTATTGTACCTGTACCACCTACACTATTAAAATTGGCAGCAATGTAAGAATTAGTAGCACCATTAAAAGAAGGAAAAGTTGCAGGAGCACCTTGAAACCATGTAGGTGATGAACCGAGTGGAGTACTCAAGTTTTGCTGTGCCCAACCTGCGGGCAAAGGAACTACTGTATTAAATCCTTCATTGATTAAAATTTGAGAAAATGAAGGGAAAATTGTTGTTAATGTTATAAAAGCTACTAAAACCGCTTTCAAAAGCCAATTCTGAGATTTTTTTTGAGTAACATTTTTTTTCATAATTAATTTTTTAATTGGTGTAAAAGAGTTTAAACTTATTACTAAGATTCATGTGAAGAAAATTTAGCAACAATTTTAAACTAACCTTTTGATTGTTTTTTTAACCTTATGTATTCTGTTTTTGATCCTCTAAAAGGCTCTGTAGAAGGCAAACTTGATTTAGCTTCATCATCCTTTTTTTTAATTTCAGCCGCTTTTTCTTCAGCTTCCATCTTTTGCTTCATTTTCATTTTTTCTGTTGTTCCAGTAGATTCAACTTTTTTATCAGAACTTGTTTTTTTAGATTGCGCTGAAATTGAAAGAGTTAAACTAAACAAAATCAAAAATGACAAAAATAATTTTTTCATATTTTTAACTTTTAAATTAATAATTCTCAAATATACATAAATTTTAAAAAAAAATTAACTTTTCCGTAATTTACATTACTATTTAAATTCATAGATGTGATTAAAGGTTTTTTAAACGCTGTAACTAACTCCAATTTCATAAAAGGTATAATATATTTCATTGTAGGCCTTATTACCTACCCTGGACTTAATATTATAAACAAATTGCGCATATCAGGTATGGAAAACCTCAAAGGGCTACCTAAAAAGAATGTACTTTTTGTTAGCAATCATCAAACCTATTTTGCTGATGTGATTACTTTTATTCATATTTTTTGTGCCAATAGATGGAATATAAAAGATAAGCTACCTATACCCTATTATTTACTTTGGCCTTTTACAAAAATAAAATATGTAGCTGCAGAAGAAACAATGAAAAGCAGTTTGCTCACTCGTTTTTTTACCTTAGCAGGTGCGCTTACAGTAAAAAGAACTTGGGCGGAGGGTGGTAAAGAAATAAGGCGTGGGCTTGATCCTTCTGACACTAGAAAAATTTTTGATGCATTGAATAATAACTGGGTAATAACATTTCCGCAGGGAACGACAAAGGCTTTTGCACCTGGCAGAAAAGGTACTGCACATATTATTAAACAAACAAACCCCATTGTAATACCTGTTGTTATAAACGGGTTTAGCAGGGCTTTTAATAAAAAAGGATTGGTAATAAAAAGAAAAGGTACTCCACTGAGTGTTCAAATAAAAGCTCCTTTAGATATTGATATTACAAAAACAAATGAAGAAATAATGGAACAAATAATGGATGCTATAGAGCAAAGCAAAAAGTTTATGCCAGGGCATAAGTATGCATAATTAGGGTCTTTATACGCTACAATAAAAGCTAAATAAAGATATGTAGATGAAATGTGCGACGCCAATGAAGCTGAGTTAAGCTAGGTTTTTGTTGGGCCAATAAAATTGCGAAGCAAATTTATTGGCCCAGTTTTGTCTACACTATTTTATAAAAAGCGCTTTCAACTCTTCTGCATCTTCTGGCTTCATTTTTCCTCCAAGTATTAATCTAATTTGTCTTCTACGCATTGCACCCTCAAATAATTTTTTCTCTTCTTCTGTTTCTGGGATAAGTGAGTTTATAGAACGAGGCTTATTGTTTGGATCTAATGCTACAAAAGTATAATAGGCTTCATTGCTTTTGTATCTATATTGTTGTATGGCATCTTCACCCCACACATTCATGTGCACTTCCATACTGCTATTAAAGGCTCTTGTTACTTTTGCTTCTATGTGTACTACGTTGCCTATTTTTATTGGTGTTTCAAAAGAAATATTATCTACAGATGCGGTAACCACGGGTGCTGCACAATGTTTCATAGCGGCTAGTGCTGCTGCAATATCCATCCAATACATTAACCTTCCTCCCATTAAATTACCAAAATTATTGGTATCATTGGGTAATACTAATTCGGTCATTACAACCAATGATTCACTCGCTTTCTTTTCCATACTCATTTTTAAAAATTTGTGCAAAACTAAAGTATTGAAAGGTACATTTAGTATTTACAGCAATCGAATTAACTAAAAGGCTAATAATTTAACTTTTTGTAAATATGGATACACACTTTCAATGAAGTCGTAATTTATAACCAACCTATTATACTTTTTTTAATTAATTTGTAAATATAAAAATGATAAATTTGCCAAATTAATTTTCAATATGATATCATTTGATAACACGGAATATGCTTTTGCTTATAAAACTGATAAAGATTTAAAAAAAGCTAATTTCCTTTTTAGTACGATGGGTAAGCCATGGCTAGTAAATATTGGCTTAAAAATTATGCCTGCTGCAATAAAATTTCATATCCCGTTTACAAAAACAGTTATAAAGAAAACTATTTTTAGTCAATTTGTAGGGGGCGAAACACTTGAAGAAACTGCACCTGTAGCAAAAGTTTTAGGTGATTATAAAGTAGGCGTAATATTAGACTATGGAGTAGAAGGTGGGGACGATGGAGAACATGGATATGATAATGCAACAGAAGAATTTATTAAAGTAATAAATTATGCTGCTACTCAAAAAAATATTCCATTTATGAGTATTAAAGTTACTGGCTTGGTACGTTTTTCTTTGCTAGAAACTATAGATACTGCCATGAGTAATATTGAAGGGCCGCTCATAAAAAGATACAATGCTGCGTTGGATGCATTGCCAGGGGAAGCAATTGAAGAATGGATAAGAGCTGTAAATAGATTTACAAAAATATGCAAAGTAGGTGTTGAGAAAAACATAGGAGTATTGATAGATTCTGAAGAAACTTGGATACAAGACCCTGTGGATGCTATTACAATTTTAGCAATGGAAGCATACAACAAAACAAAAGCAGTTGTTTACAATACTGTACAGCTATACAGGCATGATAGATTGGTTTTTTTAAAAGATTCTCATGAAGCTGCTCAACATAAAAATTTTATACTTGCTGTAAAACTAGTAAGGGGTGCCTACATGGAAAAAGAGCGAAAAAGAGCTGCTGAAAAAAGTTACGAATCACCTATACAACCCAACAAAGAAAGTTGTGATAAAGACTACAATCATGCAGTAGCATTTTGTATAGATAATATTGATAAAATTGCTATCATAGTTGCATCGCATAACGAAGAAAGTAATTTACTAACTACTCAATTATTAGAAAAAAAAGGATTGCCCCTTTTGCATAAGCATGTACATTTTTCACAACTGTATGGTATGAGTGATAATATAACTTTTAACCTTGCAAAAAGTGGCTTTAGTGTGAGCAAATACTTGCCTTTTGGCCCTATTGCTGATGTTATACCTTACCTCATGCGTAGGGCACAAGAAAATAGCTCAATGAATGGACAAATGGGAAGAGAGCTTGTGTTGATAAAAAAAGAATTGGGAAGGAGGAAGGGCAGTTAGCAATTAGCAGTAGGTGTTTTTAATATTTTATACTTTAAGAATATTGTTTTCTACAATTGCGAAAACATCATCACCCTTTTTTTTATTTATAGAAAATGTACCTGTAAACTTACCATAAGCTGGCAATACTGCATAGTGCTTGGTAAAATAAAAACAGGCTAATTTTAAGTTTTGTTTTCCCTTTCCTTGTATGAGTATGCTTGGGTGAATATGTCCACTAAAATAATATTTATCGTTTGTTATTTCTACATCATTTATATCATGTGTAAAGATGAAATTGTTTATTTCTACAGTTTTTTTATGTAAAATGATGTTTGCTTTTTTATAAAATTCATTGTGTAAAATATCATGGTTTCCCATTACTAAATTTATTTCAATTGTTGGAATATCTTTTCTCCACTTAAGAAAAAGATTGTGCTCTTTATTTGCATGGCTATGAAACAAATCGCCCACAATAATGAGTTTGTTAGGTTTAAAAATTTGAATTTGATCTAGTAGTCTAAATAAATCTTCTTGTAGCACTGTTTGAGGAATTGCTATGCCTGCCTTGCGAAAATGCCCGCTTTTGCCTAAGTGTAAATCGGATAAGATTAAAGCTTTTTCTTGCTCCCAGAAAATGGTACGGGAAGATGTGAGGAGAAAAGTTTGGTTGAAAATGAAATGTTGAAGAATTGTACCCATATTAACACAAATGTACTTTTAAAAATAAACAGTTTTTTGTAAAAGACATTTTTTGGGTATTATTGTGTCTCAAAACTATTTTTATTATGAACGACACATTAAAAGATGAATTTTTAGAAAAACAAACTCTTCCTCAAAGATTAAATGTGCTAACCATACTTACGTTTATTGGATGTGCAATTTTTGGATTGTTTACAATTTTTACACCTTGGATTTTAAAATTCTCTGCAAGCATGTTGGATAAAGCAAGTAGCTCTGGAAAAGATTTAACCTCTAAACAAATAGACGATTTAGAAAAAGGAAGAGCAGCATTAGAATTATCTCAAATAAATATGGTTCCTATTTTAATTTTAGGATTGGTTGGAATAATATTATGCTTTATTGGAGCTTTAATGATGCGCAAATTAAAGAAAGATGGCTTCTGGTTGTATATTGCAGGGCAAATTGTTCCGCTAATAAGCAATTTTGTTCTTCTTGGAACTGCTCAATTTACAAGTGCTTGGAGTTATATTGGTTTAGCTTTTCCATTACTATTTATTTATTTGTATTTTACTCAAATGAAATATTTTACCAAATAATAAAAAATAAAACGCCAAACAAAATTTAAGTTTGGCGTTTTATTTTTTAATCAAAAGCTCCATCATTCAAAAACACTTTGGTCATTTCGCTAAAATGATTTTGTAGTGTATGCAATGCCATAGGCTCTACAAACTGCCTTCTTTCATCTCTATACCAAATTTCCATTCTAGAAAAATCATTTTCGGCAGGTATAAGCATTCTAAACGCTCCTTTCATATATTTTACAGTACCATCGTCATTTACAATTTTGCTAAATTTAAAGTTTAATAATTCAGCGTCTGTAACTGCAATGGGGGTTAGCTTTCCTTTTCCAGTATCAAACCAAAAATCTTGCGTACCGGTATTGATACAAACTTGTTTTTCGGCATTTTTTATTTCTATAATTTCTCCACGACGTACATCCCCATCGTAATCAGCTAATACATGCCCTCCTTGCTTAAGTTCGTTAAATTTTATCATGATTGAGTTTGTTTTGAAAAAACAATTTAGTAAAAATTTTATTAATGCAATACATATTTGAAAATATTTTTTTATAATACCAATTTGATTTTAAAAATAATGCAATAAAAAATGTTTAGCTCACAGATTTAAAGGATTTACACAGATTCGATAGGACTAAATAATATGTAAAATTAGTACAACACAATCTATTGCACCATCTAGTGCATGAAAAAAGCTGAAAAAAGATTTGTTGCTGAACCTAGCCTTGATACCCACTAAAAATCGGTACACGTGGGCTCAGTAGTAGCTGCCGCCAATAGAAACTTTAAATTATAATAGACTTAGCGGCGGCACTACTACAGACAGCAAGGTGCCAATGTTGATTAATGTGTAATGTTGCTGCTCCTAAAAATAAAGTTTTAACAAGCCATGCTTATCTTTGCATTTCAAAATAATATTTATGCAAAGAGATACTGTTTTATTTGATTTGATAGACCAAGAAGCTGAGCGCCAACAACACGGAATAGAATTGATAGCGAGCGAAAATTTTACAAGCCCACAAGTGATGGAAGCCATGGGTACTTGCCTTACCAATAAATATGCAGAAGGTTACCCTGGCAAAAGATATTATGGTGGCTGCGAAGTGGTAGATGAAGTGGAGAAATTGGCGATTGATAGAATAAAAAAAGTGTTTAATTGCGAATACGCAAATGTGCAACCGCATAGTGGTGCGCAAGCAAATGCTGCATTAATGTTGGGTATTTTACAACCTGGTGATGCTATTCTTGGTTTAGATTTGAGCATGGGTGGACACCTTACGCATGGCTCGCCTGTAAACTTTAGTGGCAAATATTATAAGCCACATTTTTACGGCGTGGTAAAAGAAACTGGCTTGATAGATTATGAAATGCTAGAAGCAAAAGCTCGTGCTGAAAAACCTGCATTGATTATTTGTGGCGCATCTGCATATAGCAGAGATATTGATTATGCAAGAATAAGAAAAGTGGCAGATGAAATAAATGCATTTGTATTATGCGATATGGCACACCCTGCGGGAATGATTGCTGCAGGTTTATTGAGTTCGCCTTTTGAGCATTGCCATTTTGTGACGAGCACTACACACAAAACATTGCGTGGCCCTAGGGGTGGCATTATTTTAATGAAACAAGATTTTGAAAACCCAATGGGGTTGAAAGATATGAAAGGCAATGTGCGTATGATGAGTAATGTGATAGATATGGCTGTTTTTCCGGGTACGCAGGGTGGACCATTGATGCACGTAATAGCTGCTAAGGCAGTGGCTTTTGGAGAATTGCTTACCGATGAATTTAAAACGTACATGACACAAGTACGTAAAAATGCACAAGCCATGGCGGCGGCTTTGGTAGCTAGAGATTATCAAATTATTAGCGGCGGTACCGATAATCATTTAATGTTGATTGACCTTCGCAATAAAAATATTAGCGGTAAAAAAGCGCAAGAAACGCTTGATAGAGCCCACATTACTTTAAACAAAAACTCTGTGCCGTTTGATGATAAGAGCCCATTTGTAACAAGTGGCATTCGCATTGGTGTACCGGCAATAACTACTCGTGGAATGAAAGAAGCAGATATGGAAAAAGTGGTAGCACTTATTGATAGAATAATGATGGATATAGATAATGAAGAAACGGTACTTGCAGTGAAAAATGAAGTGCATGAAATGATGAAGGGGTTTCCGTTGCCGTAGGTAAGTACAGAGTACTTAGTATTGAGTACTAAGACTAGTCTCCAATATTTATAAGTTTATTTTTAAAACATAATGGTTGAAGTTTTAATTTTCCTTAAGTTAATTTTTAATATCAAAATCTAAGTACTAAAATCTAGATACTAAGTACTTGCATCTAAATACTTTCTTATGATACAACGAATTCAAACAGTTTGGTTTTTGCTTGCAACAATATGTGTTTTTTTAACGATGCAATTTTCTACTTATGCAGGTGCAGATGCAGAAGGTATATTACATTTGATAAAAGGAACAACAAATACATTTTTAGTGATTACCACATCTATGGTTGGTGTGGTTAGTATGATTTCATTGTTATTATTTAAGAATAGAAAACTGCAAATACGTATTACACTTGTAGCAATATTGATAGAGTTGGTTTTGCTGTTTTTTTATTACAAGGAAATAAATGCATTATCAGGAAGTGGAGCATTTGCTATTACTGCATTATTACATGCTGGTGTGATAGCTTTTTTATTACTAGCTGCGAATGGTATTAATGCAGATGAAAAAATGATAAAGGATAGTAATAGATTGAGGTAGGATTTATTTTAACTCCTTCAAAATAAGTTTTGCAACTTTAGGGTCAATCTCAACTGTATCATTTTCGAAATTTTATTTTGTTCGCCATTTTTGTAAAGTATTTACACCAATAATTGCTTCCTCACTTAAGCCAGGCACTATCATAAATTCATCGCTCAGCCGTATGTCATCATAATAAAAATCTGCTCTCATTGCCTCTTCTATTTTTATGTAGTGTCCTTCTGATCAAGTAGCTACTTCCATTGGTCTTCGCAATTTATTAGGCACTTCTATTTCATTGGCAATATCATCTCTCAGGCAACTAAAAGTAGTCCCACTATCAAATAATGCGTACACATTTTTCTCACCAACTGAGCCTTCAAATCGTAATGGAATTCTTATGATACCCATGGTAAATATTTTTTATTAATATAAATTTACTTTGTTTTTAATCACAAAAACTTCCCCGTATAACTCTCCTTCACCTTCTTCATATCCATTGGCTTACCTGAAAAAACCAAGTTGCCGCCCATATCTCCCGCTTCTGGTCCTAGATCAATAACCCAATCACAGCTTTTTATAACATCGGTATTGTGCTCTATTACAATGATGGAATGCCCTTGCTCTACCAATGCATTAAAAGATGCCAACAACTTTTTTATATCATGAAAATGAAGACCTGTTGTTGGTTCATCAAAAATAAAAAGTATATGCCCTTGTGCTTTTCCTTTTCCTAAAAACGATGCAAGCTTTACACGCTGTGCTTCGCCATCACTTAGTGTATTAGATGATTGCCCTAGTTTTACATAACCCAATCCTACATCACTTAATGGTTGTATTTTCTTTGCTACATCTTCACCGTCTGATTCTTTTTTTCCTTTTGAAGCCTCCCTATCCGAAGAGAAAAAAGATATAGCTTCATCCACACTCATCTCCAAAACATCATGAATACTTTTTTCTTTGTACGTAACTTCTAACACTTCTTCTTTAAAACGTTTTCCATTGCACACATCACATACAAGGTGTACATCTGCTAAAAATTGCATTTCTACCAATTGTTCTCCCTCGCCTTTACATGCATCGCACCTGCCCGCATCTACATTAAACGAAAAATGCTTTGGCATAAAACCCCTAATTTTTGATAATGGTTGCTTAGCATACAATTCTCTTATTTCGTCGTACGCTTTTATATACGTAACAGGGTTACTTCTGCTGCTTTTACCAATTGGGTTTTGATCCACCATTTCTATGCGACTAATGTAATCAATATCGCCATCTATTTTTCTATACAACCCTGGCTTGTCAGATACCTCTCCTTTTATTTTTTGCAATGCAGGATATAATATTTGTTTTACCAAAGTTGTTTTACCACTGCCACTCACACCGCTTACTGCACACAAAATATTTAGTGGAAATTCTACCGATACATCTTTTAAATTATTTTGTTTTGCACCATCTATATTTATACTTCTATTCCACTTGCGTACATTTTTAGGCGCATCAATGGTTAATTTTCCGCTTAAATATTTCCCTGTTAAGCTTTTTTCATTTGCTATTAGTTCATCATAATCTCCCACTGCAATTACCTCACCACCCAAGTGACTTGCAAGCGGCCCCATATCAATAATATGATCTGCTTCCCGCATCATCATTTCATCATGCTCTACTACTACTACTGTATTTCCTAGGTCACGCAGTTCTTTTAATACTACTATTAAATTTTGTGTATCTCTACTATGCAAGCCTATAGATGGTTCATCTAATATGTATAATGAATTGGTAAGGTTACTGCCAAGGCT
>JAYVID010000349.1:0-5700 GCA_043770525.1 Ferruginibacter sp. | reverse complement strand
ATCCCACTTGCTATTACTACTGGATATTATATAGAAATGGCTGCGGGTGTTTTTAAAGATCTTTCAAATAATAATTTTGTAGGTATTACAGGTGCTACTACTTGGAACTTTACAACGAATGCTCCAACAGGAGGTGTAACAACGCTTGATGCAAATTTTAATACTTGTACCACTGCTCTTACAGATGGCTTTACACAATTTAGTTTAACAGGCCCTCAAGTATGGGCTTGTACAACTTTTGGTAGAGACCCGCTAGCACCTGCGGGTACTACTGCTTTTCCCAATGCAGTACAAATAAATGGTTTTGCCAGTGGCTCAAATGTTATAAATGAAGATTGGTTAATTTCTCCTGCATTAAACCTTACGGGTACTACTTTTCCTTTGCTTTCTTTTTGGAGCAGAACAGCTTTTAATGGTGCGCCTTTAAAACTTAGGGTTTCTACAAATTATGCTGGCAGTGGTAATCCAAGTGCTGCTACATGGACAGATTTAGTAGGTCAGTTTCCTGCACAAACTTCTAATATTTGGAAGCTTAGTCAAAACATAAATTTAAGTGCATTTAAAACTGCTACTACTTATTTTGCTTTTGTGTATAATTCTACAGATGATGATGGTGCTCGTTGGACGGTAGATGATGTTAAAATTGATAACTCACCAATAGCCCCACCAGCATCGGTTACACCCAATACTGGTGAAGTGAATTTTGGTTTTGTAGCTAGTGGTAGTACACTTGTAAAAACAATGGCATTTACTGCAAATGATATTTCTGGGGGGGTTACACTTACTGCTACAGGTAATTTTTTAATATCTAAAACCAACGGAAGTTTTACGCCAAGTATTACTTACACTCAAGTAGAAGCAAACAATATTGGCAAAACAGTGTATGTACAATTTGCTCCTACAACTGCTAGTTTAAACTATGTAGGTAATCTTACCTTGAGTACTCCTACGGTAACAGACACAATTGTAATATTAAAAGGAAACAGTATTGACGCTGCCACAACTTTAGAAGTAGTTAACTGGAATATTGAATGGTTTGGTAGTACAACTTTAGGACCTACAAATAAAAACTTACAAGAACAAAATGTAAAAACAATATTACAAAATATCGGTGCTGATATTTATGCGCTAGAAGAAGTAGTAAGTGAAACTAGACTTGCAAATATTGTAAGCCAAATGCCCGGTTATTCTTATGTATTATCTAACTATGGTTCGTATACCAATCCAAACCAAGCTGGTGCTGGCACTTTAGCAGATGCTCAAAAATTGGGTATGATTTATAAGACTGCATTATTTCCTGCTGGGGTTACTTCACAAGCATTATTATCTGCAGGTGTAAATACTGCTGCGGATGTTACCAACCCTGCTTACAACTGGTATGCAAGTGGCCGTTTTCCTTTTATGGTTACGGGTACTACTACTTTGGGTGGCATTACAAAACAATTACGTTTTATTATTACACATGCTAAAGCAAATACCTCTCCTACGCTTACTTCATATAATAGAAGAAAAGCTGGTAACGATTCATTACGCACACATTTAAATACTTTTTATCCGAATGATAATATTATTTTCTTAGGCGATTTAAATGATGATTTAGATTCTACCATCACAGCTGGTATTACCCCTAAGTTTTCGTCTTACAAACAATTTATGGATGATGCTACTAATTTTTCTTCACCTACATTGGCGTTAAGTCTTGCAGGTAAAAAATCTACAGTGAGTTACAATGATGTGATAGACCATGTAATTATTTCTAACGAAATGAAATGCTCTTACATGGCTGGCTCTGCGGCAATACTTACAGATGTGGCAGCACTAATACCAAACTATGGTAACACCACTACAGACCATTACCCAGTATTTACTAGGTACCAATTTGTAGCATCTAATGCGGCAACAATAAGCTACGCAGGTAGTCCATATTGTAATAGCACTGTTACTGTTTTGCCTACAATTGTGGGTACTACTGGAGGTACATTTACTTCTACTACTGGTTTAACTTTAAATGCTACTACTGGCGAAATAAACCTTGCTACAAGTACACTTGGAAATTACACCGTTACTTATACAATAGCATCTGGTGGTGCATGTGCATCTAGCGTAACAGCTACTGCAAATATTGACATAAGAAATTCATCTGTAGCACCAACAAGCATTACAGCTAGCAACCCAGTAGTATGTAATGTAGCTGGTGGTACTACCAACCTTACTGCAACTGGCGGAACATTAGCAACTGGTGCAAGCTATAAATGGTATACTGCATCTTGCGGTGGTACATTGATAGGTACAGGTAATACCATCACAAATGTGCCAGTAGCACCAGGTGCAAATACATTTTATGTAAGAGCAGAGGGTGTATGTAATAATACAACTTGTGCTAGCATAATAATAAATACAGGAGTACAACCAAGTGTAACCATAGCAGCAAATTCAAGCAATGGCATTACACCCTCTACAACCCCTATAACGCTTACTGCTACAGCTACACCAGCAGGTACGTATACATACCAATGGTTTAAAGACAATGTACTAGTAACTGGAGAAAACACTGCTACTATAAACGTAAACGCATTTAGAGCTGGTAGTTATAAAGCTAGGGTAATAGCTACGAGTGGTTGTGATGCTACCTCAATAAGTAGCTTTGTAAGCTCTGCAAGTTCTCCTACTTTATACATTACTGCAAACCCTAACAATGGTATTTTTAATGTAAGCTTTTTTAACGGCGATGTAAATACAAATGGCAGAACACTTTCTATTTTTGATAGCAAAGGAGCAAAAGTACTTACTCAAACTTATGGCAACATTACACCTGCTTATGGCTTTATGAAAGTAAATATAAGCAACCTTGCAAAAGGTATTTACTTCTTAGTTTTGAGAGATGCAAATGGTAAAGAACTAGCTACTGGTAGCGTTTCTACCAACTAAAAATAATAATTATCTTTTCTGAAAAAAAGCCACTAAACGTTTTATGTTTGGTGGCTTTTTTTATGTTCATTTTTTTACTGTAGATTTTTTTATGTTCCTTATTTTATTGTAGATTTATGGTATGAAATGGATTTTAGTAATTCTATTGTTTATACTTTTTAGTTGCAAGGACAATCCTATTATTTATCCTGATGGTGGTTATACTTTTATTAATACAGATACGATAGAGGATAAGTCTTTTCCATTTTTTCCTGTGAGGGATTCGATGCTTACTAGAGATTCAATGAATGCAGTCTTTGAAGAAATGTATGAAATGAAAAGTTTTGAAGAAAGAAATCTAAGTTTAGCCCCTAGCAAAAAAGAAATTTTTAGACTTTCTATTTCTAGTGGGTTTAATCCGTATTATTTTTTTACACTAACGGATGGTAAAATAATTGCAAAAAAATGTGAATTTAAAAAAAGAAAAAATAAAGTCGAAAATAAATTAACTTCAATAGAGGAATTTCAATTTGAGTATTTAAAAATGCATTACCCTTTAACAAATGAAAAAAGAGAAAAACCATTTAAATTAAATTGGCTACATTTTAAAGATTCTATATTAAAACTTTATCCTGAGTTGAAAGAAGCTTCTTACTATAAAAAATTAATGTTAAAAGCTTATCCAGTTAATAATGAATGTAACATTAACACTAGAATAATTAGGTTACCCAATCATACTTACAAATATTTAATTAAGAAAATAAATAACTCTGGCTATTGGAAAATGCCATTGCACTTTGATTGTGATGATGGTTCAACAGATGGAATTGGAATTTCATTAGAAGCAAATAATGGACAAAAATACAATCTTGTAGCATCAGCAATATGCCAAGACTCTTCAAATAAATTCACACTTGCTTGCCAAGAAATAATAAATTATGCACATTATGAAAAAGAAATACGAGTAGCTTGGGATAAAGAGAGATAAATAAAAAATCAGAATCTCGTAACCATTTTACTTACTTTTTCATTACCACAAATCACTTCTATATTATAAGTGCCTTTTGCAACAAGGTATAATGTAAAAATTGTATTTTTTGTAAAAGAGGTTTTATCTATTAATTTACCTTGCATATCATACAACAAAATTACTCCTGTAGCCCCTTTGGTTGCAGTAATCATAATTTTATTGCTTGCCATTTCTTGCAAAATTTGAATACTGTTTTGCTTACTTATCAATTTTACAATATTTGAATAAGTGAAACTACCATCGTTTTTAACCGCTGTAATCCTATAGTAAATAATATCTTTTTCTGGGTTGCTATCAAAGTAGCTGTAGTCTTGCACAAAGTCAAGGTTTATTTTTGCTAGCTTGAAGAAATTTACTCCATCAAAACTTTTTTCTACTTCAAAATAAATTACTTCATTATCTTTTAAATCCCAATGAAGATTATTACCTGCATCATTCTTATTTGCTATAAGCAGTATATTATTTGAAGCTACTACTCCACAAGTGCCAGCATTTAATCGAACAGTAGTTGGGTTAGTAATGGTACTATTTAAAGTAATCCATGCTTTGCTATTAGCTACATCTAAAGTAGCAAAATAATCTATGTTTGCAATACCTGCTACTCCATTTATACAAACAGTATTTATGGTAGCACCCGTAAAATTATTTACAACAAACACAGGCTTTTCTATAGGTGATGCAGGTGCAGGTGTAAGTGTTACAACTACAATATTGCTTGCTGCATTAGTTTCCCATGTAGCATATAAGTGATTGTAACCAGCAGGAGTATATGTTACATTGTTAGCTACATTGCTCACCAACCCTACACCGATTGGGCCACTCGTTTTTACTGTACCAATAGTAGCGGTTAATGAAGCTAATTGCATATTCTCCATTTGCTTTACCATTTTACCAGTAGCACCATTTTTATACCCTCCCGTATGTGTACCAAAAATATCGAAAACAGAGTAGCCCAACAGCATCCCATTTGTACGAGCACCATTGCTATGTTTGGTAAAATCTGTTTTTGATAATGTAGTATTGCCGTATTCATCAAAGCCACCAGGGTAGCCAAAATTTGTACCCCAAGTCAATCTTTTTGTTACTCCACCCGTTGCATCTACAATACCATAATTTAAAATTTGGTAGCACCATTGTCCATCAGCTATCAATGGTCCATTCGGGGTTTGTACATTAGCTAAAGCTGGGTAACTATTCAAACCCATATCTTTTACAGCAATAGGCTGTGTGAGTACCCTTCCAAATTCTGCATTCACATTTTTTGTCCATTGCATTGCATAAGGTATAGTATTGGGTTCATCGTATCGCCAACCAGAGTTTGTATTAGCCTGTGTGCTTTCATTAAGTGTTCCATTTGCAAGTGTAACCCATTTATAAGTATCTCCCCAAGATGCTCCCCCAATTAAATCGCCTGTGTATGGACTACTATAATTTGTATTGCCATCATAATGCATATCGCCGTAAGGGCTTCTACTATCTGCTCCTAAATTTCCTGCTGTAATTCCTCTTGCATCTTGCATTAAAGAATAAATAGGATAATCTCTACCAGTAGCAAAAAACCATTGCACTTTTGTAGGTACAGTCCCATTGCTAGCTGCAGTGCCACTAGGGTTTATATAATAGTTGGGTAAATCAAATTCTATAATTGTATGGTGTGTGCCATTTAAAGGCACACTAGTTGTGCCTGCTGTGCTATGCGAAGAATTACTGCCACCATAAGCAGTATGATTTTGTACATAACCATCTCCTTGATGTCCATTAGC